>CAYTBD010000129.1:0-6484 GCA_964435755.1 uncultured Rhodobacterales bacterium | reverse complement strand
GCCTTTCACGCCGGGCCGGACCGACGCCAGTGACGAGCAGACGGATGTCGAATCGTTCGAAGTTCTCGAGCCCTTCGCGGATCCGTTCCGCAACTACCTGAAGGCTCAGTACAACATGTCGGCCGAAGAACTCATGATAGACCGGGCGCAGCTTCTGATGCTGTCCGCACCCGAGTTGACGGTTCTCGTCGGCGGCATGCGGGCGATGGGCGCCAATCACGCTCAGTCCGGGACGCACGGCCTCCTCACCGACCGTGTCGGCGCGCTCACGACGGACTTCTACCGCAATCTCATGGACATGAGCGCGGAGTGGAAGCCCGTCGACGACAGCCATCAGGTGTTCGAAGCGCACGACCGGAAGTCCGGCGACGTCAAATGGACGGCGACCCGCGTGGATCTCGTGTTCGGGTCGAATTCTCAGCTCCGCGCGATCGCGGAGGTCTATGCGCAGGACGACTCCACGGAGAAATTCGTGCATGACTTCGTCGCGGCCTGGACCAAGGTGATGAACGCGGATCGGTTCGATCTCGCCTGATCATCGCCGATGAGACGGAGGGCGCGGCCATGCGGCCGCGCCCTTTTCATTTGCGCCACCACTCAAATCCCCGTCTCGAAAAGCCGGCCCGGCGCTTCGTTCGGAAATGCCTTCGCCGCGCGCAGAAGCTCCCAGGCGAGCACCTGATTGCTCGACAGGACGGGCAGGCCGAGGGTCGCCTCGAGCTCGGGGATCACGTCGAGCGTCCGAAGATTGGTGCAGGACAGGAACACTCCGTCGACTCCGCCCTTTCCGGCCACCGCACGCGCCGCTGCCTTGACCGACGCGCAATCGATCCGCGCGACGCGAGCTTCCTCGGCGACCTCGAAGCTCCCGAAAACCGGCGTATCGATGCCCTCGGCGGCGAGCGTCGTGCGTATCCTGTCCGAGACTTCGGCGACGTAGGGCGAGAGCAGACCGAGCCGCGAGATGCCTTGCGTGCGGCAGGCCGACACGAGTGACGAGACCGGGTCCGTAACCATGGCCGTGTCGGTCACCGACTTTACCAGATCGGCGACCCGCCGCGCGCCGATCTGGGCCGTGCCCGAGGTGCAGGCGTAGCCGACGGCGGAGAAGCGTGCCGATCGCGGGAAGAGCGCCGCCGCCTCCGCCAACAGATCCTCCATGGCCGCGAGCGTTTCCGGCGTCACCTCCTCCCCCGATGGGATGCGCGTGACGAAAAGTTCGATGTCGAGGGGAAAGAGCCGCCGGAAGTCGAGCTCGATCGTCTCGTCCGCCTGCAGGATGATCAGTCCGATCTGCGGCGGCCGAACCTTCGCGAGGCGATGCGAAAACCGGGCCGTCATCCGCCGATCACCCCGATCTTCGCTCCGGACGGTGTGGACAGCCACCTGGCGCCAGTCTCGCCGATCACGATGTCTTCCTCATGAACGAGGATACGGCCGGACCCGAGGTCGATGCCGGGCTCGAGCGTCAGCACCATGCCGGGAACGAGCACCGTCCGGTCGGCGGGAATGAGCGAGGGCGGCTCGGTAAGCTGCATGCCGAGCCCGTGGCCGAGGCGGCCCGCGTCGGAGCCGCCCGCACCGCCGGTGACGATCCTGTCCATCGCGTGGAACAGGTCGGCGGCGGTCGCGCCGGGGCGGGCGAGGTCGAAGGCGGCGGCGGTGGCGTCGATGAGCCGGGAATGGGCGTCCCGCACCTCTGCCGACGGTGGGCCGATGGCAAAGTTGCGGTCGAAATCGCAGAAGTAGCCGTCGCGGACGAGACCCGTGTCGAGCATCAGGACGTCTCCGATCTCCAGCGGGTGGTCCGTGGCGGGCGAGATCACGTCGCCGTATCCGCCGGGCGCCGCGGCGCCCGCGAGGTAGGGCACCCAATCGGCGCCTTCCTCGAGGCAGAGCATCTGGAAGCGTCGGAAGACCTCGGAGAGAGCTGTGCCGGGGCACGCGATCTCGGGCACCCGGGCGAAAGCGCGGTCTGCCACGGCGCAGGCGGCCGCGATTTTTCCGATCTCTGCTTCGGACTTGACCATGCGCAGACGGCGGAGGATGCCGCCGTCGTCACGGACCCGCCGATTGCCGAGGCGGCATCGCAGCGCGTGCCAGTCGGCGAGAGGCATCCGGAGGTGCGTCTCGGCCCCGCTCGGGACGCCGACGCTCTCGTCCTCGGGAACGACTTCGGAGAGCGTCCGGGCCAGCAGCGTGATCCCGTCGTCGACGTAATCGGGTGAACGCCACGAGCGGATGTCGGTGATCCAGGTGCATCGCATCAGGTGGACGCCGATTGACGGGATCACCGCGATAGGGTCGCCGTGCGCGGGGACGATCACGAACCACGGACGGGTCGGGCTTTCCCAGAAGCGGGTGAGGAAGCCGGTGAAATACCGGACCTCGGGTTCGGTCGTCAGCAGAAGCGCGGCTATCCCGTGGGCGGCCATTTCCTCCTGCGCCTTCGCGGTTCGGGCGCGGAATTCGGCCTCGGGAAAGCCTCGCGGGGTCATGTTCCGGCCATGGTCGGGCATGCGGTTCGAAGCCTCTCCGGCCGAGGCACACCGCAAGTGTCCCGGAGAGCCGGATCGGTCGCTTCACAGGACGTCTCAAGGCCGCGCATCCTCGGAGGCTGCACGGTTTGTCCGGGCAGTCAATGGAGGATCGCTCCGCGTGGTCAGCCGACGTGCCGCTCGACCCATCCGGCGAACTTGTCGAGCATGTCCTTCAGGACCTCGCGTGTCGGCTCGTCGGTGAGCCTGCCGTCGTCGTCGAAGCGCTGGTTCGCGCGGGCGATCAGAACCTCGGCCGTGGGCAGGAGCGGCATCGCATTGTAGAAGACGATCTGCCGGAGATGGGCCTGACCGCGGGCGGTGCCCACGAAAGCCGGCGTCGCGCCGACGATGCCCGCGGGCTTTCCGTTCAGCGGCGCGTCCCCTTCCGGCCGCGACAGCCAGTCGATCGCGTTCTTGAGGACGCCGGTGACCGAATAGTTGTACTCGGGCGACGCGAAGATCACCGCGTCCGACCCGCCGACCCGATCGCGGAGATCCTGCACACGGGGCGGCCAGCCCTCGGCCTCGACGTCCTGATTGAAAAGCGGAACGTCCTCGAGCGTGACGATGTCGATATCGAGCGTCTCCGGCGCGAGTTCCTGTGCCGCGCGCAGCGTGGCCGTGTTGTACGATCCCTTGCGCAGACTGCCGGAGATGCCGGCGACCTTGAATGTTCTTGCCATGGTTCTCTCCCTTCGCTGTGCGAACGCGGGACGGGCCGGAGGGTTTCGTCAGGAATCGCGCAGCGGCGCATCCTCACGAGACGCGGCCCGCGCGAGCGAGGCGAGAGATGTCCTGTTCCGGCTTTCCGCGCGGCGCGCGAGGGCTTCGCGGTAGCTGGGCGAGGTGTGGCGTGCGCGAAGGTCCCGCGTGAAGCGGGCAGGGTCTATGCCGCCATCGAGCGCATCCGCGACGAGGCACGCGACCAGCCCCATGTCGCGCAGACGGTCCGCAAGACCCGCCCCCATGAAAGGGGCGTTCAGGACGGTGACACCCGGGCCGCCGAGCCGGGCGATGTGCGGCCGGTCGGCATCGTGGCGTCGGTCGGTGACGAGGGTGACCGGTCCGGCGATGGCGAGCGCGTCGGCGGCGTCCGCGTAGCGGCCCGACCAGTCGAGCCGCGCGGTCCAGCCCCAGCGCTCCTCCCAAGGCACAACGCGGCGGTCCATCGTCGACTGCGGGGCGAGGGCAAGGACCGAGGCACCCGGTGCCGCGCGCGCGTAGCTGAGGGCGGCGAACCCCCCCATGCCGGCGCCGAGGAAGAGCGTGCGCCGGAAGCGCTCGAAGAAGCCCTCGGCCGACAGGCCGTCGAAGAGGTCGTGCACGAAGTCCTCGCGGTACCAGTTGCGCGTCTGGGAGAAGACGCCGAGGATCGAGGCGCCGAGCGTGCGGTGAAGGAGCGCGAAGTCGGCGGGCCACCGGGGGCCCCGGGTCCGGGCGTGGCGCTGATCGTCGAAGGTGACGACCAGACGATCGTCACCGGGAACGAAGGCGGCGGCGTTGACGGCACCCTTCCGGAAAAACCCGCCCCGCGCCGCGGCGAACCTGGCCGCGTCGGCATAGCGGTCCACCGGGGCGGCGGCCGCAGGCCGCTGTCTTGGCTCGCCATCCTTCCCGAGGTAGAGCGCGTCGGGCACGTCGCGGCGCGTGATCTCCTCCCAGATCCCGCGGTAGGCGGGAGTGGACTTCAAGATCTCGGCCCGCGCCTTGTGCCAGTCCACGGCTTTTGCGTGGAGCGCGGCCAGTTCGGCGTCGGCAAGGAACGCGTCAAGACGGTCCCGCATGGCGGGGGCGCGGGAAAGGATCCGGTCATCGGTTTCCGTGCCGTAGTTGCGGCGCCGGAAGTAGAGCACGCCCTGATCCTGGTCCGTGTGGTTGATCCGGCCGCGCTCGCGCTTGACGAGAAAGCTCTCGGCGGATCGCAGCACGTAGTGGTTGAGCGTCGCGAGCCGGTAGCCGAGGGAGCCCGCGGTGGAGCGCCAGCCGCGGGTCAGGTTGGTCTCCGGCATGATCCGGCCCGAGCCGTTGACCCAGCGCACCTCGTCCAGCCGGTGCTTGTGCGGCTTCAGCGGACGATGGACCCCGAGCCCGCGATATGGGGCGGAGCGGTGCACCATCGACTTGAAGCCCCAGCCAAGCCGGGGGTGCGGCAGCGCCTCGGGCGCGCAGCGGGTGAACCGCTCGATGACGGGACGGTCCTCGAAGGCGCTGGTCCCGGCATTGCCGAAGAACTTCCAGGTGAAGGAGGCGACGTTTGGATGGTTCGCGGCAGCGAGGAAGTCATGGATCGTGCCGTCGCCGACGTGGACGTTGAGGAACTCATCGACGTCGATGGTGAGAACCCAGTCGGCCTGCCGGCAGACCTGCTGTTTGATCGCGTCCTTCAGCGCGGCGTGCTGGGGCTTTTCGCCTCTGCCGGGGCGGTACGGATTGTCGATCCGGGTGACAATGCCGTGGCCGGCGAGGCGATCGAGGATCGCATTCGTCGGGTCGGAGCAGTCGTTCGTGTAGACAAGGAAATGCGTGACGCCGATGGACAGGTGATAGGCGATCCATTCGAGGATGAACGGCCCCTCGTTCTTCATGCTGGTGACGACGAGGATGTTGTCGGCGGAAAGCGGCGTGTCGGGCGGATGGAGGAATCCCGCGGTGCGGTCGCCCTGCGCCTCGATCTGGTCGATGGCGCGCTGGAAGACCGGCGTCTGGTCAAGACGCGCGCGGAGCAGATCGGGCGGCGTCATGCGCCGCGTCGAGGCGGGTGCGCTCTGCAGCTCGGCGGCACGGACAGGGGGCTCGTCCGGGATCGGAGCCGCCTCGGGGTCGATCCCGTGACGGGCAAGGGCGCGGCCGAGGAAACTGCCGGGATGCGGCACGCCGTTCTCGACCGTGACAAGCCGGCGGCGGAGACGGCGATTCCAGAGGTGGACAGCGAGGCAGCCGTCACCCACCCGGGCACCGATGTCGGCGGCGGGATCCAGCAGATCGCGCCGGTCCTTGAAGGGGATGGGGAAGAAGGCATTCTGCGGACGCACATGCGCGATCTCGCCTGTTTCGTGCAGGAACCACGTCATCGCGGCAGGCCCCCAGACGCCCCATCTGAGGTCTGCCACGTGGACCGGATCACCCGCCGCCGCGGCCGCTTCGAGCGCGCGGCGCTCGTCGTCCTTCGCCCACGGCGGGATCGGATATTCGTCGCGGCAGAAGTCGTTGAGGCGGCGCAGCGTCTCGGAATCTCCGGGCAGCCCCACGACCGCGTTGCAGACGAGCTTCCTTGGCTTCTCCCAGCCGAAGACCCAGGGGCTTCCGATGTCCCACGGTCGCACGCAGAGCATGTCGGCATCGACCCAGACCAGCCGCTCGCGGGCGACGAGGCGATAGCGGAAGGCGTCGGCGTGGAACGCCGGGCTGCCGGTGCGGCGGTGCCGGATGATCTCGTCGCCGGGGAAGATCTCTGCCGCGTCGCGCAGGGTCACGCCGTCCGGCACGTTCCCGACGGCGCCGTAGGCGAACAGCACCGTTTCGTGCCCGTGGTCGACGAAGGATTTCAGACAGACCTGTTCGAGGTAGCTCAGGCTCTCGCCGATCCAGAGGGAGGCGACGGGGGGGAGGGGCATTCATGCTCCGGCTGCCGGGTCTGCTCGTTGCCGGAAGCCTACAGCGCGGGGTGGCGGTAATCCAGTTTCCCGCTCACCGGTCGCTCTGCCCGTGGATGAGCTTCAGAAGGCGCCGTGCGGCGTCCGGTCCGGGCGGGGTGCTGGTGGCGAGAAGCGCGAGGCGGGAGAAGAGCATCGCCTCCTTCCGGTCTGCGAGAAGCGCCGCGATCCGCTCGCGGTGGCGGCGGACGCAGTCGTCATGCGCTTCGGCCACGCCGGGCAGGGCGCGGAGCCGGGAGAGCTCGCGGTCGGTCCCATCGGCGTGCCGCGCGATTGACCGGTCCTCGACGT
>CAYTBD010000128.1:0-6503 GCA_964435755.1 uncultured Rhodobacterales bacterium | reverse complement strand
GGCGATCTTCAGGACGCCACGCAGCTTGTTCACCACGAGGGTGGCCAGCGCTTCGCCTTCGACGTCCTCTGCAATGATCAGCAGTGGTTTCTGCGACTGGATCACCTGCTCCAGCAGCGGAACCATCGGCTGCAACGACGACAGCTTCTTCTCGTGCAGCAGGATCATGCAGTCTTCCAGTTCGGCCACCATCTTGTCGGAGTTGGTGACGAAGTAGGGGCTGAGGTAGCCACGGTCGAACTGCATGCCTTCGACAACGTCGGTCTCGGTCACGAGGCCCTTGTTCTCCTCGACCGTGATAACGCCGTCATTGCCGACTTTCTGCATCGCGTCGGCGATCATGCGGCCGATCTCTGCCTCGCCGTTGGCCGACACGGTGCCGACCTGCGCGACCTCGTCCGAATCCGCGACTTCGCGGGCGGCGGCCTTGATCGATTCGACGACCTTCGACACGGCGAGGTCGATGCCGCGCTTGAGGTCCATCGGGTTGAGGCCCGCGGCAACCTGCTTGAGGCCGTCCTTGACGATGGCCTGTGCCAGCACGGTGGCGGTGGTGGTGCCGTCACCGGCCTCGTCATTGGTGCGGCTGGCCACTTCCTTGACCATCTGCGCGCCCATGTTCTCGAACTTGTCTTCGAGTTCGATCTCCTTGGCGACGGTGACGCCGTCCTTGGTGATCCGGGGGGCGCCGAACGACTTCTCGATGACGACGTTGCGGCCCTTGGGGCCGAGCGTGACCTTCACCGCATCGGCGAGGACGTTCACGCCCTTGAGCATGCGGTTGCGGGCATCCGTGTTGAACTTGACGTCCTTTGCAGACATCTCGGTTACTCCTGCTTGTCTTCGGTTATCGTGTTCGAAAAAGGGTCGCCGGATCTCAGCTGATGATGCCGAGGATGTCCGACTCCTTCATGATGAGAAGCTCTTCGCCGTCGAGCGTGATCTCGGTGCCCGACCACTTGCCGAAGAGAATGCGGTCGCCGGCCTTGACGTCCATCGAGATCCGGTCGCCATCTTCGTCCCTGGCGCCGGAACCGACGGAGACGACCTCGCCTTCGGCGGGCTTTTCCTTGGCGGTGTCGGGGATGATCAGCCCGCCCTTGGTTTTCTCGTCGCTCTCGACGCGGCGGACCAGCACACGGTCATGAAGCGGAGTGAATGCCATCTTTGAACGCTCCTTGGTTCACGTTTTCTTCACGTTAGCACTCACCATCGGCGACTGCTAACGACGCGGAGATAGGCAAGGCTCACGAGCGTGTCAACTGCAGAATTCCGACATCTTCCACCGGTCAGCGAGCGGCCGCTTCGGGCAGGGCGTCGGCCCAGTCGGAGAGGCCGCGCCGCCCGGCCTCGGAGATCGTGTAGACGCCGCGTCCGCTGCGCTCGAACCAGCCGTAGTGATTGTCCGACATGATCCGCGTCGCCATACGAACACCGGTATCGCGTGCGACGGCCGCACCGCGCGAAGCACCGTATTCGGCGAGATAGACGGCGCAGCGCAACGCGTCCTGCCGGTAGCCGGTGACGAGGCCATGGCGCGTGGCGCCACCGTCGTTCGGATCGCCCCGGCGGCGGGCAAACTCGCGCAGAAGCCGCGCCCGGCGTCCGGGCGAACGGGGCGGCTGGCGGTCGGCCGGATCGCAATGGACCTCGATGTGACGGTCGCGCGCCCGCACCGTGATGAGACCGAGCCCGATCCGGCGGCAGAGCGAGACGTTGTCGCGCAGCGCGCGTTTCGCCGTCGGTCCTTGGGGGAACTCGACCGCGATATAGACGAGGTCGCACATCGTGAGGCGCGCGACCGCCTGATGAAAAAGCGCGAGCGAGAACCGGAGCTTCAGTTCGACGACGACGGGCTCCTCGTCACCCCGTACCGCGACGACGTCGGCGGCGCCGATCTCGCCCTTGACCTCGTAACCCTGTGCTTCGAAGAGGCCCTTGACGGGTCCATAGAGATCGGTCTCGCGCATGCGGCAACCCTGCCCTCTCGCGTCTGCCCCGGCAAGTGGTCGGATCGGCTCACGAGGAGGCGTGCCGTGTCACCTCCGAAAAGCGGGCGAGCGCGCCGGGGCAGAGCGACTCGACCTCCTCCGCCGACATCTGCCGGCCGTGCGGCGTGAACGCCTGAACGCCCTCCTCAAGCCGGATGAGAAGCGCCACAGCGCGCTTCGACCCCACACACCCGGCCCGATGATGCAGCATCTCGATCCGGGCGATCGCGGCGATGGCCGTGCTTCCTGCGAAGACGGGCCGCTCGAGCGTCAGGGTCATCGGCGCGGTCCGAAGACGGTCCAGAGGAACCGGAGGGCGGGAGGGACGGCCCGCGCAGGCATGACGGTGATTTCGGCCTCCGCACGACCTTCGACGGCCAGGCGGTCGAAGTCCGGCGTGATGCGCACCGCATTCGGGCGACCGAGAGCATAGCCCGCCGCGACGAGCGGTGGAGCGATCATGCCATAAGCCGCGCCGGTATCTGCCGGGTCACCGAGCCCGAAGACGCCCTCGATGTCGAGACGGTCGACGCGGAACACGCGAAGAAGTCCGCGCGCGAGGTCGGGAAGGGCGCCGATGATCCGCCAGACGTCGACGCTGCGCGCGCGTCCTTTCTTGCGCTTCGGGCTCGTCGCTTCTTCGGGCTCGCGCGCGCCCTCGGGCTCCTCCATCTCCGGTTTGCCGGAGCGCGCGCTGTCGAAGATGCCGATCCAGGGCGGCAGACCGCCGAACAGACGAAGCTCGACGCGCGCATGCGCCCTCGGCGCGGACCGCGCCACGACCCGCAGCCTCAGCGGCAGGAGCGCCAGAACCACGATAAGTCCGGCGATCGCCAGCAGCGTCCAGGAAAGGACGGCGAGCATCGGCGTCAGGTGTCGGTCGAGCCGTCGCCGCCCGTCCGCCCGCGACGGCCCATCGCGCGCGACGCGGTCTCCGCCGCGATCTCGGCGAGGCTCGTCGCAACTCCCTTGACCGGCTCCACGCGCGCGCCGTTCTGGTCGATGATGATCGCGCCGACCGGCCGGATACCGCCTCCCGCCGCCGTTCCGGCGCCGTTTCCGGACCTGTCGGACTTGTCGCTGCCCGCTCCGCCCCCGACGCCGAACCCGAAGCCGTAGCTGACGATCGGAATCACGGTTGCGCCGTCCCGCTCGATCGGGTCGCCGAGGACGTTCTTCGCGTTCAGGAGCCTGTCAAGCTCGGCCACGGTCCCCTTGAGCAGCGTCTCGACGTCTTCCATTGAGAACCTCCTTCAGCATGGACGGTCGCAGTCTGCCGGACGGTGGCACGGGCCGTGATGACGCAGATCATGAAGACATCAAAAGGACCGCGCCGCCCCCTTAACATCTACCGGACGCGCGCCTATAAGTCCCGCGAAAACGCGGCTGTGCAGGTGCTTCCATGACGATCAAGGTCTTCGGCCACAAGTCTCCCGACACCGATTCCACCGGTTCCCCCATCATCTGGGCGTGGTATCTGAACGAGGTGAGGGGGACGCCGGCCAAGCCCGTCCTGCTCGGCGAACCCAACACGGAAGCCGCCTTCGTTCTGAAGCGCTGGGACCTCGAGACGCCCGAGATCGTCTCGGGCGTCGAAGCGGGAGAACCTGTCGTCATCGTCGACACGAACAATCCCGCCGAACTGCCGGACGGCATCAATGACGCCGACATCCTGGCGATCATCGACCACCACAAGCTGGTGGGCGGGCTGGAGACGAAGGGGCCGATCGACATCACCGTGCGCCCGCTCGCATGCACCGCGACCATCCTCCACGATCTGATGGGCGAAGACACGGGAAGGATGCCGGAGGCGATCAAGTGCGCGATGCTGTCCTGCATCCTGTCGGACACGCTCGAATTCCGGTCTCCGACGACGACCGACCACGACAAGCAGGTGGCCGTGAAGCTGGCCGCCGAGCTTGGCATCTCCATCCCGGACTACGCCGAAGAGATGTTCGCGGCGAAGTCGGACGTGTCGGCCTTCTCGGATGCCGAACTCCTTCGCATGGATTCGAAGGAATACACTGTCGGAGGCAAGGACCTCCGGGTCTCGGTCCTCGAGACGACGGCGCCGAAGATCGTGCTCGACCGCAAGGACAGCCTGATGCAGGCGATGGAGGACGTCGCGAAGGAGGATGGCGCGGACCAGGTCCTGCTCTTCGTCATCGACATCCTCAATGAGGAAGCGACGCTTCTGGTGCCCAACGACCTCGTGAAGTCGATCGCGGAGAAGAGCTTCGATGCGACCGTCGACGGCGACACGGTTGTCCTGCCGGGCATCGTCAGCCGGAAAAAGCAGATCATACCGGCTCTCAAGGTCTGACGATCCACCCGCCGGCCCCGAACAACAGAAAGCCGAGAGGGATCGGCGCCACCGCGATCAGGATCGTCAGGATGAAGGCCCCTGTGGAAAACAGGCGGCAGGCGCCGGCCGCGAACGCTATGCCGCCGCCTCCGCCGAGGATCACGTTCCCGGGCATGTTGAGAAGCAGTGCCAGCGCGACATAGCGGTGACGGAGCAGAAACGGCACCCAGCGGGTGGGAGCGTGCGTCTCGATGAAGCGGGTGCGGTCCTCGTAGGACATATCCCCGGACTTCAGGACGAGGGACCGCGCCCGTTCGAAACCGACGGCGCCGAGCAGTCCCGCAACCCAGCCGATCGGCACGAAGCGCCCGACCACGAACGCAAGAAAGAGCGCGCCGATCATGCCGGCATAGACGACGACCGCCCCGCGCGCGCCCATGATCATGAGAAGTCCCAGACCGATCTCGGCCCCCGGGACGAATGGGATCGCGGAGAAGAGAACGTAGGCGAGGAGCCCCAACGCCACCATCCCAGTTGCAAGGGCACCCGCTTCGGCCTCCGCGACCACGTCGTGAAGGAGAGCGGACATGCCGAAGCCGGCTCCGAGCAAGGCAAGATAGGCGAGCCCGATGAGGACGCGGCGCGCCGTCATGCCACGCAGCCGGGCACGCGCGCCTCTTCCCTTCCGGATGCAGAACGGTCAGACGTGAGCACGGATCGAACCACCATCTTCGGAGACGACATGACACGCATCATCGACAGCCTAGCCGACATCGCGGCCGACTACGATGCGCTCTTCTGTGATCTCTGGGGGTGCCTCCACAACGGGATAGCCGCCTTTCCGGAGGCGGTCGCGGCGCTCAAGGGCTTTCGCGCCGGAGGCGGCAAGGTCGTCCTTCTCACGAATGCCCCGAGGCCCTGGCGGGAGGTCGAGAAACAACTCGAACGCCTCGCCGTGCCGCCCGAAGCGTGGGACGTCATAGCGACGTCGGGCGACAGCGCACGGCTCGCGATGTTCCGAGGCGTGGTCGGCACACGGGTCCACTTCATCGGGGAGGAACGGGACCTCACGTTCTTCGAACCGATGGAGATCGCGGGCGACGGGCTCGACATCGAGCGCGTTCCCCTCCCCGAGGCCGAAGGCATCGTCTGCACCGGCCCACGCGACAGTCACGAGGACCCGTCGGTCTACCGGCCGGAGTTTCTCTATGCGAAGCAGAAGGCGCTGAAACTTCTCTGCGCGAACCCGGACATCGTGGTCGACCGCGGCGACACGCGGGAATGGTGCGCGGGAGCCCTCGCCGCGCTCTACACCGAGATGGGCGGCGAGAGCCTCTATTTCGGAAAGCCGCATCCCCCGGTCTACGATCTCGCCCGGCGGCGGCTCGCCCGGTCGGGCCAGCCGGTCTCCGAAAGCCGCATCCTGGCGGTCGGGGACGGGATCCAGACCGACATCAAGGGCGCGTTGCAGGAGGATATCGATTCTCTCTTCGTCACCGGCGGCCTTGCGGCGACGGAGACGAAAACGTCGCACCAGCCCGATCCGGAGGCGTTAAGAGCCTATGTCGAGAAGGAAATGGTGACGCCAACCTTCGCCATCGGCCAGCTCCGCTGATGGAACTCCCCTTGACTTTCTGCGTTCGCAAAGTAATTTCCTTTCAAAATTCGGCCGCCAAGCGTCCGAAAATTGCGAACCGGAGTTTGGAATGTTGGACAACGCGCCGCGCGGCACCATCGTCATCGAGGATCTCGCGATCGGCATGTCGCGCGATCTCCTCAAGGAGGTGACCGACCGCGACATCGAGCTCTTCGCCGAGGTGTCGACCGACCGCAATCCGGTGCATCTCGACGACGCCTACGCGATGGACACGATCTTCGAGGGCCGGATCGCGCATGGAATGCTGACCGCCGGCCTCGTCTCGGCCGTGATCGGGGAACAGCTTCCGGGACACGGGACTGTCTATCTCGGCCAGACTCTCAAGTTCATGGCGCCGGTGAGACCCGGCGACATGGTCCGTGCCGTCGTCACCGTCTCCGACATCGACTACGCGAAGCGGCGCGTCACGCTCGAGACACGGTGCGAGGTCGAGGGCAAGGTCGTGCTGAAGGGCGAGGCCGTGGTGCTGGCCCCGTCGGGCAAGTTCGACTGACCTTGCACGCCCGCGGGCGCCCGGCTATCGGAGGCCCATGCGGACCGTCCGGGACTA
>CAYTBD010000127.1:0-6510 GCA_964435755.1 uncultured Rhodobacterales bacterium | reverse complement strand
GCGGGCTTCAATGCGTGCAAGGCGCTGTCGACCAAGCGGGGCAACGCGCCGGAGACGGCGAGCCGGCCCTACGACACCGACCGGGACGGGTTCGTCATGGGCGAGGGCGCGGGCGTGGTCGTGCTGGAAGAGCTCGAGCACGCCAAGGCGCGGGGCGCGCGCATCTATGCCGAGGTGCTGGGCTACGGGCTGTCGGGCGACGCCTATCACATCACCGCGCCGTCGGAGGACGGCGAGGGGGCGGAACGCTGCATGCGGGCGGCGCTGAAGATGGCGAAGCTGGAGCCGGACGCTGTCGACTACATCAACGCGCACGGGACCTCGACGATGGCGGACACGATCGAACTGGGCGCGGTCGAGCGGATGATGGGAGAGGCGGCCGGCAAGGCCACGATGTCGTCGACGAAGTCGTCGATCGGGCATCTTCTCGGGGCCGCGGGCGCGGTCGAGGCGATCTTCTCCATCCTCGCGATCCGCGACCAGGTGGCGCCGCCGACGATCAATCTCGACAATCCGGCGGTCGAGCCGAGGCTCGACCTCGCCCCGAACGCGAAGCGGGAGCGGACGATCGACGTGGCGCTGTCGAACTCCTTCGGCTTCGGCGGCACGAACGCGTCGCTGGTCCTCGGCAGGGTCGCCGCCTGATGTGGAAGAGCGTCGCCGCGAACGGGCTCACGCTGCTGATCCTCGCGCTGGTCGCGGTGGCCGGCGTCATCGCCTGGGGGCAGAACCAGTACCGGGCGGAGGGGCCGCTTCAGTCCGCGATCTGCGTGCGGGTCGAGAGCGGGTGGACCATGCGGCGGGTCGCGGAGGACCTCGAGGCGCAGGGGGCGATCACGAGCCCGGCGATCTTCCGGATGGGCGCGGACTACACCGACAAGGCCTCTCTGCTGAAGGCGGGGAGCTTTCTCGTGCCCGAGGGCGCGTCGATGGAGGAGATCGTGGACATCGTCACCCGTGGCGGACGGTCGACCTGCGGGACGGAGGTCGTGTTCCGGATCGGCGTGACGGATCAGGAGATCGAGGTGCGCGAGCTCGATCCCGAGACCGAACGGTTCGTGACGCGGGCCGAGTTCGACCCGGCGCAGGAGGCGGTCGATCCGGCGTATGTCGCGGTGCGGGAGAACGCGGACACGCGGTATCGCGTGGCGCTCGCCGAAGGCGTGACGAGCTGGCAGGTGACCGAAGCGCTGCGGCTGGCCGATTTCCTGACGGGCGAGGTGGCCGAGGTGCCGCCCGAGGGCGCGCTGGCGCCGGAGAGCTACGAGGTCGTCCCGGCTTCGGAGCGGGGGGCGCTGCTCGACCGGATGGAGGCGTTGCAGACGGGACGGCTCGCCGAGGTCTGGGCGAACCGGGACGAGGACCTGCCGATCGGGACACCGGAAGAGGCGCTGATCCTCGCCTCGATCATCGAGAAGGAGACCGGGGTCGCGGAGGAGCGCGGGACCGTGGCGAGCGTTTTCGTCAACCGTCTGCGCGAGGGGATGCGGCTGCAGACCGACCCGACGGTGATCTACGGCGTGACGGAGGGGCGCGGTGTCCTCGGGCGGGGGCTGCGCCAGAGCGAGCTTCGGCGGGAGACGCCGTGGAACACCTACGTCATCACGGGGCTGCCGCCGACGCCGATCGCCAATCCCGGGCTGGCCTCGCTGCGGGCGGCGGTGAGCCCCGACGAGACGGACCTTCTGTTCTTCGTCGCGGACGGAAGCGGAGGCCACGCCTTCGCCCGGACGCTGGCCGAGCACAACGAGAACGTGGCCCGCTGGAGGGCGATCGAGCGGCAGCGGGAGCAGGAGGCGACCGGCCAGTAGCGGCGTCGTCAAGGGTTTGTTAACGCCGGCGATCGTCGGTGAGTGCAACCTGAGATTTATAACTTGACTTTGCGAACGCCCTGGGGTATACCTCCGGGCAAGCTAGAAGAAGTGGCAGGCGGTTCGGGATGACGTCCCGGGCCGCCTTTCCGTTTCGCTCGTACGGAGACGTATGAGAGGCAGGTTCAACCACATGGCACTGATCAGACCCTTCCGGGACGAGGGGACGACGGCCGAGCTTCTTGAGACGGCCGAGAAGCACTACAAGGACGCGCTCGACGCGCTGGAGATCGTGAAGCTCTACCTGAAGGAGCGCAGCGATCTCTCGCCGGGCGAGATCAATCGCACCGCGTCCGATTTCAGGAAAGCCACGCAGACACTTTTCGACGAGAGGAAAAGACTTGAGGAGCTCCGCAGAAAGGAGGCCGGAATCGCGCATGATTTCGGACTCGACTTCGCGGCCGCGCGCGACGAGATCGGGCGCCGCCTGGATCGTCTCCGAGCCGCCCGAGGTTCAGAAGGCGTTTCTGGATGACCTGAGCGAGGGAGCGCTGCTTGCGCTCCCTTTTCTTTTCGAATTCTGGGCGCTGGAGCATCAGCTCCCGCCCGAGGGCGACTGGAAGACCTGGGTGGTTCTCGGCGGGCGGGGTGCGGGCAAGACCCGCGCCGGCGCGGAATGGGTCCGGTCCGAGGTCGAGGGGCCGCGGCCTCTCGACCCGGGGCGGTCGCGGAGGGTCGCGCTCGTGGGAGAGACGATCGAACAGGCGATCACGGTGATGGTCGAGGGGGACAGCGGCATCCTCGCCTGTTCGCCGCCGGACCGGACGCCGTTGTGGGACGCGACGCGCAAGCGGCTCCTCTGGCCCAACGGGGCGGAGGCGCGGGTCTATTCGGCGCATGATCCCGAACGGCTGAGGGGGCCGCAGTTCGACGCGGCCTGGGTCGATGAGCTGGCGAAATGGCGCAAGGCCGAGGAGGCATGGGACATGCTCCAGTTCGCGCTGCGGCTGGGGAAGCACCCACGGCAGGTCGTCACGACGACGCCGCGCGCGGTTGGAGTCCTCAAGCAGATCCTGACGGCGCCCTCGACGGTGGCGACGCATGCGGCGACGGAGGCGAACGCCGCGAACCTCGCGGCCTCGTTCCTCGAGGAGGTGCGCGCGCGCTACGAGGGCACGCGGCGGGGACGGCAGGAACTGGACGGGGTGCTGCTGGAGGACGCCGAGGGCGCGCTCTGGACGCTCGCGATGCTGGAGGCCTGCCGGGTGGAGGCGGCGCCGGCGCTGGACCGGATCGTGGTCGCGGTGGATCCTCCGGTGACCGGGCACGGGCAGTCGGACGACTGCGGCATCGTGGTGGTCGGCGCGCAGACGCAGGGGCCGCCGCAGGACTGGCGGGCGGTGGTGCTTGAGGATGCCTCGGTGACCGGCGCGTCGCCGAGCGTCTGGGCCGAGGCCGCCGTGGCAGCGCTGGAGCGGCACGGGGCCGACCGGCTGGTGGCCGAGGTGAACCAGGGCGGCGATCTCGTGGAGACGCTGGTGCGGACCATCGACCCGGTCATCCCCTATCGGGGTGTGCGGGCGTCGAAAGGGAAGGCGGCGCGGGCGGAGCCGGTGGCGGCCCTCTACGAGCAGGGACGGATCGGCCATTTGCGCGGGCTCGCCGACCTCGAGGACCAGATGTGCCGGATGACGGCGCGCGGCTACCAGGGCAAAGGGTCGCCCGACCGGGTGGACGCGCTGGTCTGGGCCGTGCACGACCTGATCCTCGAGCCGGCCGCGCACTGGCGGCGGCCGCGGCTGCGTACGCTCGTTTAGGAAGATTTAAGGAGTTGGCGGGGTACACCTTCGTCCCAAGGGCGAGGGACGGGGTCGGCGCGGCCGGACCCGGGAGCGGACCGGAGAGAGGTGGCGGATGTTCGACTTTCTGAAGCGCACGGGCGAGACGGTGCCGGAGGCCAAGGCTTCCGCCGCGGGACCGGTGATCGCCTGGGCGGGCTCGGGCCGGGTGGCGTGGTCGCCGCGCGACACGGGCAGCCTGACGCGAACCGGGTTCTCGGGGAATCCGGTCGGCTTCCGGGCCGTGAAGCTGATCGCGGAGGCCGCCGCGGCGCTGCCGCTCGTGGTGCAGGACCGGGCGCGGCGGTATGACGAGCACCCGCTCGTGCGCCTCGTCGCGCGGCCGAACCCGGCGCAGGGGAAGGCGGAACTGTTCGAGGCGCTCTACGGCCAGCTTCTGCTGACCGGGAACGGCTATCTGGAAGCCGTCGGCGGCGCGGGCGGCGCACCGGGCGAACTGCACGTTCTGCGGTCCGACCGGATGAGCCTCGTGCCGGGCGCGGACGGCTGGCCGGTGGCCTACGAATACACGGTGGGCGCGAAGACGCACAGGTTCCGGGTGGGCGAGGGCCCGTCGCCGGTCTGTCATGTCCGCAGCTTCCATCCGCAGGACGATCATTACGGATTGTCGCCCCTGCAGGCCGCGGCGGGCGCGATCGACGTCCACAACGCCGCGTCCGCGTGGTCGAAGGCGCTGCTGGACAACGCGGCGCGGCCTTCGGGGGCGATCGTGTTCAAGGGCGTCGACGGACAGGGCGCGCTGGGCCCCGACCAGTACGACCGGCTGCTGGCCGAGATGGAGTCGCATCATCAGGGCGCGCGGAACGCGGGGCGGCCGATGCTGCTGGAAGGCGGGCTCGACTGGAAGCCGATGGGGTTCTCGCCTTCGGACATGGAGTTCCAGAAGACCAAGGACTCCGCAGCGCGGGAGATCGCGCTGGCGTTCGGGGTGCCGCCGATGCTGCTGGGGCTCCCGGGGGACGCGACCTACGCGAACTACCAGGAGGCGAACCGGGCCTTCTACCGGCTGACGGTTCTGCCGCTGGCGAGCCGGGTCACGGCGGCCGTGGCGCACTGGCTGGCCGAGTTCACCGGGGAGGACGTCGACATTCGGCCCGACCTCGATCAGGTGCCGGCGCTGGCGGCGGAGCGGGAGGCGCAGTGGCGGCGGATCGGCGAGGCGGCCTTTCTGTCGACGGCCGAGAAGCGGGCGCTTCTGGGGCTGCCGCCGGTTCAGGCGGAGGATGAGGAATGAGCGCGAAGGGGCTGCCGATGAGGCATTTCATGGATGGACTCGAACACAAGTTCTGCCGGTTGGGCGAGGCGCTGAGCGTCACCGATGGAACGGTGATCGAGGGTTATGCCTCGCTTTTCGGGGAGCGCGACCAGAGCGGCGACGTGGTGGAAGCGGGCGCCTACGGGCGCTCGCTCACGGCGCTGGGCGCGGCGGGGCGGCGGGTCAAGATGCTCTGGCAGCACGATCCCGCGGAGCCCATCGGCGTCTGGGACGAGGTGGCGAGGACGGACGGGGTCTCCACGTGAAGGGACGGCTGCTGACCGATGTCGCGCGCGCCCGGGAAGCGGCGGCGCTGATCGCGGCCGGGGCGATCGACGGGCTGTCGATCGGGTACCGGACGGTGCGGGCCACGAAGGATGACCGGGGGCGCAGGCGCCTCAACGAGCTGGAGCTCTGGGAGGTGTCGCTCGTGACCTTTCCGATGCTTCCCGATGCGCGGGTGGGCGCCAAGGGGGAGACCCCGGAGGCGGCCCTGATGCGCGATCTGGCGGCGGCCATCGAGGAGGCCCGCCACATGCCGGCGCCGACCTAGGCCGGCGATCTCAACCCTCAAGATCAGGACAGATTGATGAGCAAGACCGAGACCAAGGCTCGGGCCGGGACGGGTGTGTCCGGGGCCGGGGATCCCGCCGCCGAGGTGAAGGAGGCTCTTGCGGGCTTCATGGGCGACATCACGACACGACTTCAGAAACAGGAAGAGCGATTGACCATGCTGGATCGGAAATCCATCGCCACGCGCCGACCGGCGCTGGAAAGCGCGGCCGAGGCCTGCGCGCCGCACAAGAAGGCCTTCGAGGCCTATGTCCGCAACGGGGACGACGACGGGCTTCGCGGCCTCGTGCTCGAAGGAAAGGCGCTCAACACGGCAGTGGCCGGGGATGGTGGCTACCTCGTCGATCCGCAGACCTCGGAGACGATCCGGAGCGTGCTGAAATCGACGGCGTCGCTGCGGCAGGTGGCGAATGTCGTGAACGTGGAGGCGACGTCGTTCGACGTGCTGGTCGACCACACGGATGTGGGCTCGGGCTGGTCGACGGAGGCGGGATCGGTCACGGAGACCGACACGCCGGCGATCGAGCGGATCACCATTCCGCTGCACGAGCTCTCGGCGCTGCCCAAGGCGTCGCAGCGGCTTCTCGACGACAGCGCCTTCGACATAGAGGGCTGGCTCGCGGGCCGGATCGCGGACCGGTTCGCGCGGGCCGAGGCGGCGTCGTTCGTGGCGGGTGACGGGGTCGACAAGCCTACCGGCTTCCTGACCCACCCCGACGTGGCGGACGGGTCGTGGGCCTGGGGTTCGCTAGGGTACGTCGCGACCGGCGTCGACGGCGGTTTCGCGATCATGAACCCGGCGGACGCCATCGTGGATCTGGTCTATGCGCTCGGCGCGCAGTACCGCGCGAACGCGAGCTTCGTGATGAACTCCAAAACCGCGGGCGTGGTGCGCAAGATCAAGGACGGCGACGGGCGGTTCCTGTGGTCGGACGGGCTCGCCGCGGGCGAGCCGGCGCGGCTGATGGGCTACCCGGTGCTGATCGCCGAGGACATGCCGGACGTGGCCTCC
>CAYTBD010000126.1:0-6518 GCA_964435755.1 uncultured Rhodobacterales bacterium | reverse complement strand
AAACAGGATCCGCGCGCGCTGCGAGAAGGCGAACCAGCGGTTCTCGTCATCCTGAAGATAGTCGGGGATGCGCGTCTCGAGCACCTCGCTCTCGACCGGCTGGAGAAGCCCCATCTCGGCCGCGCGGGACAGGCGGACCGTGTCCACGGTCAGGAAGACGTCGGCGGGGCTGTTGGCGCCCTCGGCGTCCATCCGGGCGATGAGTTCGTCGGCGTTGCCCTCGATGCGGTTGACGGTGATGCCGGTGAGTTCCTCGAAATCGGAGTAGAGGCGCTCGTCGGTGTCGTAGTGGCGGGACGAATAGAGATTGACCTCTCCCTCCGCGAAGGCCGGCGCGGCGATGGCGGCGGCGATGGCGGTCGTTATCAGGCGGGCACGGATGCTGCGCATGAGAGTCTCCTGTTGGTTGCGCTTGTATTTCCGAGCGGATTAGTCGGGAATTTTCCGGCGCCGGTCAAGAGGTTTTTCCGACTTGAATTGTCGGGTATTGCGATTTGTCGCAGGTCGCGCCGTCAGAAGGCGGTCACGTCATGTCCGTAGAGCCAGTCGAACCGGCGCAGCGCCTGCGCGGGAAACACCGCGCCTCCCAGGCGCAGGGCGGTGTGCGCGGCGATGCGGACCAGCGGCTGCGCGAGGTGATAGTTCCGCGCGTTGGCGCTGGCGGCGGCGATGACCCGGACGACCCGGTCGCGCCGGCGGGACTGATAGGCGTCGAACGCCTCGCCTCGCGGCAGGCGGTCGAGGCAGGCGGCCAGCACCCACGCGTCCTCGAGCGCCATGTTCGCGCCCTGCGCGAGGAAGGGGAGCGTCGGGTGCGCGGCGTCGCCGAGGATCGCGCGGCGGCCGTCGTGCCAGCGGTCCGCGACCGGGTGGCGGAAGAGGCCCCAGACGTGAACCTGTTCGATTTCGTCAAGCCAGCGGTGGACCTCGGGCGCGAACCCGCGGAAGGCGCGGCGGAGATTGTCGGGATCGTCCTCGTGATGCCAGCCCTCCGCGGCCCACGCTGAGCGCTCCTCGACCGCGACGATGTTCCGGAGGCCCCGGTCGAGCGGGTAGGTCACGAGATGGCGGCGGGGCCCCATGAAGACCTGCGCCTCGGGCTCGGCGTCGCGATCCGCGATGAGGGCGCGCCAGGCCACCTGCCCGGTGAAGACGGGGTCGGCGTGACCGTTGATGTCGGCGCGGATGCGCGAGTGCAGCCCGTCGGCTCCGATGACGAGCCCCTCCGGGCCCGGCGGATCGATGCGGGAGCCGGTACGGATGGTGACGCCGGCCGACCGGGCGCCGGTTTCGAGCACCTCGATCAGCCGGGCGCGATGGACGAAGAGATAATCCCGGTCGGCCGCGTGGCGGGCGAGGTCGAGGCGGAGCACCTCCCCGCCGCGATGGTCGCGCAGGCGAATCGCGCGCCCCTTGACCGAGACCGCGCGGAGCGCCTCGCCAAGCCCCAGCGCGTCGATCACGCACAGGCCGTTCGGGCTGATCTGGAGGCCGGCGCCGACTTCCGCGATCTCGGCGGCCTGCTCGTGAAGCGTGACGTGGGCGCCGCGCAGGGCCAAGGCCCGGGCCACGGCGAGGCCGGCGACACCGCCGCCGATGACGGTCACGGCCTGCCCCGCGAGGCTCACCGCCGCCCCTCAAACGAAAACGCCGGGGCCTCGCGGTCCCGGCGTCCCCCCTCCTCCCCGGAAGGGTCAGTCGTCGCGATGGACTTTCTCGCGACGCTCATGGCGTTCCTGTGCTTCGAGGCTCAGCGTCGTCGTCGGACGCGCGACGAGCCGCTTGAGCGAGATCGGCTCGCCGGTGTCCCGGCAGTAACCGAACTCTCCCTCCTCGATGCGGCGCAGCGCCGCGTCGATCTTGGCGACGAGCTTGCGCTGGCGGTCACGGATGCGGAGTTCGAGCGCGCGATCGGTCTCTTCGCTGGCGCGGTCGGCGATGTCGGGAATGTTGCGGCCGCCGTCCTGAAGACCGGCGATGGTGCTCTTGCTCTCGTTCAGGAGCTCGTTCTTCTGGCGCAGCAGTTCGCGCCGGAACCACTCGAGCTGTCGCTCGTTCATGAACGGTTCGTCCTCGGCGGGGGTGTAGTCCTCGGGCAGGAAAACCTCGGCCTTCATACCAGTTCCCTTTGTGTCTGAGGTCGTCTTGTTCGGACGTAGCTCGGTCATCCGGCGCCTCCTTGGGGGCGGGTCTTAGCCTA
Source organism: uncultured Rhodobacterales bacterium (assembly GCA_964435755.1). Taxonomy (GTDB): domain Bacteria; phylum Pseudomonadota; class Alphaproteobacteria; order Rhodobacterales; family Rhodobacteraceae; genus DAINOF01. The sequence continues at coordinate 4,318 of CAYTBD010000126.1, read as the reverse complement.
TGCTCAGAGGGATGTCACTAGCCGATCTGACGCTTCTTGAAGCAATCCGGGCGGCAAGCTATCGTTGCCTCAAACGCCGCGAAGAAAGCTCTGGAAATCCATGAAATTCACGGGAACCGACTCCTACGTCGCGACCGACGACCTGACCGTTGCCGTCAACGCGACAGTGGCCCTCGAACGCCCGCTTCTGGTGAAGGGCGAACCGGGAACGGGCAAGACCGAGCTTGCCCGCCAGGTGGCCGGATCGCTCGGGCTGCAACTCATCGAATGGCACGTCAAGTCGACCACGAAGGCGCAGCAGGGTCTCTACGAATACGACGCCGTCAGCCGTCTTCGCGACAGTCAACTCGGGGACGAGCGGGTGCACGACGTCCGCAACTACATCCGGAAAGGCAAGCTCTGGCAGGCCTTCGAATCGGACCGGAAGGTCGTCCTGCTGATCGACGAGGTCGACAAGGCCGACATCGAGTTCCCGAACGACCTGCTGCAGGAACTCGACCGGATGGAGTTCCACGTCTACGAGACCGGAGAGACGATTCGGGCCGCCCACCGCCCGGTCGTCATCATCACCTCCAACAACGAGAAGGAACTGCCCGACGCGTTCCTGCGCCGGTGCTTCTTCCACTACATCAAATTCCCCGACGTGGAGACGATGAAACGGATCGTCGAGGTCCACCATCCGGGCATCAAGGAGCAGCTTCTGACGACGGCGCTGACGCAGTTCTTCGAGATCCGCGAGATGGCGGGCCTGAAGAAGAAGCCCTCGACGTCGGAGGTTCTCGACTGGCTGAAGCTGCTTCTGGCCGAGGACCTGACGGCGGAGGACCTGCGGCGCGACGGAGCGACCGCGCTGCCCAGGCTGCACGGGGCGCTCCTGAAGAACGAGCAGGACGTCCAGCTGTTCGAGCGGCTCGCCTTCATGGCGCGACGGCAGCGCTGAGGTGCTCGCCACCCTCGGCGATCCGGTCCTTCCGATCTTCGCGGTGCTGGCGGCGGGCTATGTGCTCCAGAAGCTGGGCATGATGGACGTCTCGCACGCGCAGGCGATCAACCGCTTCGTCTTCTATATCGCGGCGCCGGCGCTCGGCGTCGCGGTGATCGGGCGTGCGGATCCCGGCGCGATCGACTGGGCTCCGGTCGCGGTCTATTTCGCGTCCGAACTCGCGGTCTACCTCGCCGTGTTCCTCGTCATGCGCTTCGGCTTCCGCCGCGACGCGGGCGAGGCGCTGCTTCTGGGCATGACGGCGGTCTTCGCCAACCACGTGTTCTTCGTCCTGCCGATCTCCGAGCGGTTCTACGGCGCGGCGGCCGCCGAGGGCATGGCGGGCATCCTGCTTCTCGACATCGCGGTCATCTTCTGCGGCTCCGCGCTTCTCGCCGAGATCGTCACGAGCGAGACACGCAGCGTCGGGCGCACGCTTGCGATGCTTGCCCGCAACCCGTTCGTCTACGCCCCGCCCATCGGGCTCGCGCTTGGCCTGCTCGGTCCGCTGACGCCGGCCGGCGTGTGGACCTTCCTCACCTTCACCTCCGCCTCGGCGGCGCCCATCGTGCTGTTCTCGCTCGGAATCACGCTCGCCGCCTCGCCGATCTTTCCGATCCGCCCGCCCTGCTGGAGCGTCGCCGCCGCCAAGCTCGGCCTGATGCCGGCGCTGGTCTGGTCGGGGCTCGACGTGATCGACGGGGGGATGGACGGCACGTCCCGAGCCATTACACTCCTCGTCGCGGCCGGTCCGTGCGGGGCCATGCCCTACGTGATCGCCACCCAATACGGAATCCGGACCGTGACCATCGCCAAGACCATCCTGATCTCGACGCTCATCTCGCTCGTCTCGCTGTCGGTGCTGCTGCCATGACGCGGATCCGGCCCCTGACCCGCGGCGACGAGGCCGAGTGGCGGCGGCTCTGGACCGCGTATCTCGCGTTCTATGACGCGCACGTCAGCGAGGAGGTCTACAGCACCTATTTCGACCGGCTTCTGGGCGACGATCCGCAGGACTATTCGTGCCGCATCGCGGAGGTCGACGGACGGCCGCGCGGTCTCACGCATTTCGTCTTCCACCGCCACGGCTGGCGGATCGAGAACGTGTGCTACCTTCAGGATCTCTACGCCGATCCGGAGGTGCGCGGGCAAGGCATCGGCCGCGCGCTGATCGAAGCGGTCTATGCCGAGGCCGACGCGGCCGGCTGCCCGCAGGTCTACTGGATGACGCAGGCCGACAACCACGAGGCGCGCAGGCTCTACGACCGGATCGCCGTGCTCACGCCGTTCATCAAGTACCAGAGAGCCTGAATGCGGCGATTCTTCCCCCTTCTCGCCGCCCTCGCGCTCGCGGCCTGCGCGGCGCCGGTGCCGGACGTGCCGCAGCGCCGGGTGCCGGCGGACATCTCCCTGCCGCCGATGAAGAGCTTCGCGGCGGCCCGGGCGCAGGCACCGCGCCGGTCGAACGCGTCGATCGCGGCGGATTTCATGGATCTCGCGTTCCGGCTCGAATCGGGGCGCGAGCTGGAGGTCTTCACCCGGTTCGAGGATCCGATCACGGTCCGCATCCTCGGGCCCGAACCCGCCACGCTCTCCACCGATCTCGACCGGCTGCTCTTCCGTCTCAGGGACGAGGCCGGCATCCCGATCCGCCGCGTCGAGGCGCAGTCGGAGGCCTCCATCACCATCGAGGTTCTCACGCGGCGCGACATCCAGCGGTCGGTCCCGCAGGCGGCGTGTTTCGTGGTGCCGCGCGTGACTTCATGGCAGGAATTCCGGCGCGCGCGGGGGTCTTCGCGGCTCGACTGGACGACGCTTCGCCTGCGCGAACGGATGTCGATCTTCATTCCCGGCGACGTGTCCCCGCAAGAGGTGCGGGACTGCCTGCATGAAGAGCTGGCGCAGGCGATCGGGCCGCTGAACGACCTCTACCGCCTGCCCGACAGCGTCTTCAACGACGACAACTTCCACACCGTGCTCACCGGCTTCGACATGCTGATCCTGCGGGCCTACTACGATCCGCAGCTCAAGTCGGGGATGTCGCGCGAGCTCGTCGCGAACCGTCTGCCGGGCATCCTCGCCCGCATCAATCCCAGGGGCCAGGGGATCGGCCATGTCCCGCGGGAGGCGACGACGCGGGCCTGGATCGACGCCATCGAGACCGCGCTCGGCCCGCGCACGTCACCCGCGCGGCGCCGTTCGGCCGCGAAGGAGGCCGTCGCGATCGCACGGGAGCGGGGATGGAACGACAATCGCCTCGCCTTCGCGCTCTACGCGCTCGGGCGGCTGTCGCTCGGGGCGGAGACCGACCTCGCGCTCGCCTCCTTCCTGCAGGCGGGGAAGATCTATTCCGAAAGCCGCGAGACCCGGCTGCACGAGGCGCATGTCGGGATGCAGCTCGCCGCCTTCGCCCTCTCGGCGGGTCAGGCGGATGTCGCGCTGGATCTGGTGGACCGGCACGAGCCGGCGGTCAGGCGGGCGCAGAATGCCGCCCTGCTGGCGTCGCTCCTCCTCGTCAGGGCCGAGGCGCTGGAGGTTATGGGGCGCGGCGCGGAGGCGCGGGATGTGCGCCTCGACAGCCTCGGCTGGGCCCGGTATGGCTTCGGCGCAGACCGCAACGTCCTGACGCGTGCGGCAGAGATCTCGGGCCTCGCCCCCGAGACGACCGGAGGAGGCCCCACATGATCGTCATTGCCGCCATCATCTGCGGAGCGATCCTCGGTGCGGTGACCGCCAGGAACCGGGAGGGCACCGGGCTCGACATGGCGCAGTACGCGGCGGGCTACGGGATCGCCTTCGGGGTGCTGGGTCTGTTCCTGTCGCTTCTGATCGGCGTCCTCGGGTGACGCGATGTTCCTGCCGTTCTTCGAGACGCTGAGGAAAGGCGGGATCCCGGTCTCCCTGCGCGAGTACCTGACGTTCCTCGAGGGCATGACCCGCGGTCTCGTCACCTACGACGTGGATGGCTTCTATTATCTCGCCCGCGCCGCGATGGTTAAGGACGAACGCGACCTCGACCGTTTCGACCGCGCCTTCGCCGCCGCCTTCGCGGGGCTCGAGGCGATCACGTCCGATCAGGTTCTTGAGGCCGTCGACCTGCCGCGCGAATGGCTGGAGAAGATGGCCGAGAAGCATCTTTCGGACGAGGAGAAGGCCGAGATCGAGTCGATGGGCGGGTTCGAGACGCTGATGGCGGCGCTGCGCGAGCGCCTGAAGGAGCAGCAGGGCCGGCACCAGGGCGGATCGAAATGGGTAGGCACCGCGGGCACCTCGCCCTTCGGCGCCTACGGTTACAATCCCGAAGGCGTCAGGATCGGACAGGACCGGTCGCGCCAC
>CAYTBD010000125.1:1944-6533 GCA_964435755.1 uncultured Rhodobacterales bacterium | reverse complement strand
CTATGTCCGGATGCATACGGCTTGGTCTCGCCGCACCGGCCGCGATGGCCGAACGTGGCTCCGACGGCCACGTGAATATCATCTATTGGCAGGCACCATCCATCATGAGCCCGTATCTTTCGGGCGGAACGAAGGACATCGAGGCCGCCTCCATGGTCATCGAGCCCCTCGGCCGCTACACGGAAACGGGAGAGATGGTGCCCTACCTCGCCGAGGAGATCCCGACCGTCGAGAACGGCGGCGTGAGCGAGGACCTCACCTCGATCACCTGGAAACTGAAGCCAGGCCTGCTGTGGTCGGACGGGACGCCGGTCACCTCGGCAGACGTCGTGTTCACCGCCGAGTACTGCATGCATCCCGAGGGCGGCTGCGCCCAGGGCGCCAAGTTCGACGGCGTCGACACGGTCGAGGCGATCGACGACCTGACCGTGAAGGTCACCTTCACCGGACCCAAGCCCGTGCCCTACGGCCCGTTCATGGGCGGCCAGTCCCCGATCATCCAGGCCGCGCAGTTCGCCGACTGCCTGGGCGCAAACGCGCCGTCGTGCACCGAGGCGAACTTCTATCCCATCGGCACCGGCCCCTTCCGCGTCACCGACTTCAAGCCGAATGACGTGATCGAGATGGAAGCCAACCCGAACTACCGCGATCCGGCGAAGCCGGCCTTCGCCACGGTCACCTTCAAGGGCGGCGGGGATGCCGCCGCGGCGGGCCGCGCGGTGCTCGAGACGGGCGAGTTCGACTACGCCTGGAACCTCCAGCTCGCCCCCGACGTGCTTCAGAGCATGGCCGCCGCCGGCCAGGGCGAAGCGATCTCGGCCTTCGGCACGCTCGTCGAGAGGATCGAGGTGAACCTCACGGATCCGTCGTCCTCGCTGCCCGAAGGCGAGCGCTCCACTGTCGCGCATCCGCACCCGTTCCTGACGGATCTCAACGTGCGCAAGGCGCTGTCGATGGCGATCGACCGTGACCTCCTCGTCGAGATCGGCTACGGACAGGCCGGGCGTCCGACCTGCAACCTCGTGCCGAACCCGGCGCTCTTCGCCTCCGACAACACGGATTGCCTCACGCAGGACCTCGAAGGCGCCAAGGCGCTTCTCGAGGAAGCCGGCTACGTCGACACCGACGGCGACGGCGTGCGCGAGAAGGACGGGGTCGAGCTTTCGGTGCTCTACCAGACCTCGACCAATGCCGTGCGACAGGACTTCCAGGCGCTCATCAAGCAGTGGTGGGAAGAGATCGGCGTCCAGACCGAACTGCGCAACATCGACGCCTCGGTCTTCTTCGGCGGCGATCCGGGCAGCCCGGACACGTTCCAGAAGTTCTACGCGGACGTGGAGATGTACGCCAACAACTTCGACGGAACCGACCCGCAGGCATATCTCGCGGCATACCGCTGCGGGAACGAGCCGAAGCCCGCGACCGGCTGGCAGGGCGAGAACATCAACCGCTACTGCGATCCGGAATACGACGCGCTGCTCGACGAGCTTGCACGAACGGCAGTCATCGAGGAACGCGCCGAGATCGCCATCAAGCTCAACGAGATGCTGACCAAGGAAAGCTACACGATCATCCCGCTCGTCGACCGCGGCCGCGTCTCGGCCCGTTCGAACACCCTCGGCGGCGTGGTCCTGAACACCTGGGACAGCGAGCTCTGGAACGTCGCGGACTGGTACCGCATCGACGGCTGAGGCCGTGAATCCACGCGCAGTCCCGGTTCGCCGGGGCTGCGCCGCGTTTCGACCCTCCCCCATCCCGAGAGGCGCCGATGCTCCAGTACACCGCACGCCGGCTGGTCATTGCGATCCCGACGCTCCTGCTGATCTCCCTCGTGATCTTCCTGCTTCTGGAGCTTGCCCCGGGCGATCCCATGGCACAGATGCCGCTCACGATCCCGCCCGAGGTGCGTCAGCAGATGCGCGAAGCCCTCGGCCTCGGAGATCCGACCTACATCCGCTTCGGCAAATGGCTCTGGCAGTTCTTCGTCGTCGAGCCCCTGTACCTTTTCGATCTCGTTTTCGGCACCGGGTTCGCCGAAGGCCAGCAGCGCGTGATCTCCTGGCAGACCCGCTCGCCGGTCATGGACATCGTCGCCCAGCGCATCCCGCAGACGCTCTGGGTCGTGGGCGTCGCCTACATCGTCGCGATCCTGATCGCGCTTCCGATCGGGATCTACTCCGCCTACCGCCAGTATTCGTGGTTCGACCAGGCCGGCACCTTCGTCACGATGGTCGGCTTTTCCGTCCCGCCGTTCTTCTCCGGCGTGCTCGTCATCGTGATCTTCTCGGTCATGCTGGGCTGGTTCCCCTCGATCTACGACACCACCCACGTCGTGACCGACTGGGACAGCTTCGTCTATCAGCTCCGTCAGATGTTCCTGCCGGTGATGGTGCTCGCGCTCCAGATCACCTCGCAGCTGTCGCGCTTCATGCGCTCCTCGATGCTCGACAACCTCAACCAGGACTACGTCCGCACGGCGCGCGCCAAGGGCCTAAGCGAACGCGTCGTCGTCCTCGTCCACGTGCTCCGCAACTCGCTCATCCCGGTCGTGACCGTGATCGCGCTCGGCGTGCCGTCGATCTTCGGCGGGGCCATCATCACCGAACAGGTGTTCAAGGTGAACGGGATCGGGCAGCTCCTCATCACGGCGATCTACGCCAACGACCTGCCGATGGTGCAGACGCTCGTCTTCATCTTCGCGATCCTCATCGTCCTGTTCAACCTGATCGCGGACGTGCTCTACGGCATCCTCGATCCCAGGATCCGCTATGACTGACGAACGCAGCCAGACACCCGCGGCCGAATCCGCCGCCGCCATCGCCCCCGCCGCGGCCCCGCACATCGCCGAGGCCACTCATATCGACCGTCCCCCGCGCAGCCAGTGGCGGGACGTCTGGGACCAGTTCAAGAACCACCGGGGCGCGCTGTTCGGCGCCACCGTCTTCGCGATCATCGTCGTCAGCGTCTATCTCGGCCCGCTCTTCTACTGGCAGGATCCACAGGACGTGCCGACCGGCCGCGCCTTTCTCGAGGCGCGCGACATGCGCCCGATCTACACCGCCCTCTGGGACGAGACCGCGAAGGTCAGCTGGGCCTATCCGCTCGGCAGCGACAACCTCGGGCGCGACACCCTCGCGCGGCTTCTCATGGGCGGACAGGTCTCGATCGCGGTCGGCATGTCGGCGATGCTCCTGTCGCTCTTCCTCGGGACGGCGATCGGCGTCGTCGCGGGCTACTTCCGCCGCCTCGACGGGCCGCTGATGCGGCTCACCGACCTGTTCCTCGCCTTGCCGCTCCTGCCGCTCCTTCTCGTCGCGGTGCTTCTCTTCCGCGAGCCTCTCGCCAATGCCTTCGGGCCCGAGGGCGGCACCTTCATCCTGATCGTGACCCTCGTGGGCATCACCTCGTGGATGCAGACCGCGCGGATCGTCCGGGGCGACATCCTCGCCCTCAAGGAACGCGAGTTCATCCTCGCCGCCCGCTCGATCGGCACCTCGCCCTTCAAGATCATCGCGCGGCACCTTCTCCCGAACGTGCTCTCGCCGATCATGGTCTCGGCCACGCTCGGCATCGCCACCGCGATCATCACCGAAAGCGCGCTCTCCTTTCTCGGCTTCGGCTTTCCGCCGGACTTCCCGACATGGGGCAAGCTGCTGTTCGACAGCGTGGACCGGATGCGGCAATTCCCGGAGCGGGTGATCTGGCCCGGCGCGCTCATCTCGCTCACCGTGCTCAGCGTGAACTACATGGGCGACGGTCTGCGCGACGCGCTCGATCCGCGGATCCGGGGGCGCTGAGCGCCGGAGACCCGCCGCGAGCGGAAAAGGACCAGCATCCGGCCGCCGCCGCCCCGGCCGGATCGCCGTTCGCATCTCCGCCCGCATCGGGAATATGGTCACGGCCCGCCCCGGCGCCGCCGGAACGCCGTTCCGCGATCGTCCGCCACGCGCACCGGCACGAGACTTGATAAGCGGCGGTAGCCGGCTCCATAGCGGCGGACGTCCGGAAAGGAGTCCGCGCCATGTTCCAGTCCTTCGGTTTCGAGAGCCTCACCCCGCCACAGGCCGCCCTGTGGCTCGGCCTCGCCCTCGGCGCGGCCTTCGGCGTGCTGGCCGAGGTCACCCGGTTCTGCTTCCGCCGCGCGGTCGCGGGCGAACCGGCCGAACGCGGCCCCGCGCTCGGCGTCTGGCTTGTCGCGCTCGCCGCCGCCGTCGCCGGGACGCAGGCCGCCGTGCAGGCGGGTCTGATCTCCTTCGGGGATCACCGCTTCCTCGCCGCCGATCTGCCCGTCCTCGCGATCGTGGCGGGCGGTCTTCTGTTCGGAGCGGGCATGGTGCTGACGCGCGGCTGCGCCTCGCGCCTGACCGTCCTTTCCGCCTCGGGCAACCTCCGCGCAGTCTTCGTCCTGCTCGTCTTCGCACTCACAGCCCACGCGACGCTCAAGGGCGTCCTCGCACCCCTGCGCACCAGCCTCGGCTCGGTGACGCTTCCCCTCGGTGATGGCGTCTCGCTTGCCGCCCTCCCCGGCGGCCCCCTGGTCTGGAGCGCACTGATCGCGGCGACCGCCCTCGCCATCGCGCTGCGCTCCA
>CAYTBD010000125.1:0-1934 GCA_964435755.1 uncultured Rhodobacterales bacterium | reverse complement strand
CAAATAGAGGAGCGGATCTATTTTGTTCTCGTGCCGCTGTTGCCGTCCGAACCCATCGAGTCGCTGACGTAAACCAGCCGGCTGTCCGCGCTCGGCTCCAGCACCGTCCAGCCCGCGGCGTCATTGCCGATCATCGCGCTGCGCTCCGGCGCGCGCCCGCTCCATCTCGGCCTCGCCGCCCTTCTCGGCCTCCTCGTCCCCGCCGGCTGGGTCGGCACCGGCTTCCTCCTCTACGACGACTTCGACCCGATCGCGCTCGAAAGCCTCTCCTTCACCGCACCCTTCGCCGACACACTGTTCTGGAGCATCGCCTCCACCTCGATCTCGGCAGGCTTCGGCGTGGGGCTGATCGGCGGCACGCTTGCCGGGGCGCTCGTCTCGTCCCTCGCATCGGGCCGGTTCCAGTGGCAGAGCTTCACGTCGCCCCGCCAGACCGGCCGCTACGCGCTCGGCGCGGCGCTCATGGGCATCGGCGGCGTGCTGGCGGGCGGCTGCACCGTCGGCGCCGGCCTCGCCGGCATCCCGACCCTGTCGGTCGCCGCTCTCCTGGCGCTCGGCGCGATCGCGGGCGGGGCCATCGTCACCGGGCGGGCGCTCGGCGGCAGCCGCGTCGCGGGCCGCGCCGTCCCGGCTGAGTGAGATCTACTCCACTTCCTTCCGGATGCGCCGGATCATCAGCCAGACCAGAAGAACGACGAGGGGCGTCACGGCCGCCGCGGTGACGCCGGTGCTGATCCCGGCCTCCTCGCTCACCGGCGCGAGGAGGTAGAGCGCGAGGTTCACCGCGTAATAGCTGATCGCGACGACCGACAGCCCCTCCACGGTGCGCTGCAGCCGGAGTTGCAGATCGGCCCGCTTGTCCATGCTCGCCAGCAGGTCCTGGTTCTGCGCGGACCGCTCGACATCGACCCGCGTGCGCAGGAGATCGCCCGCCCGCATCGCCCGCTCCGCCATCTGCTGAAGCCGCCGCTCGCCCGCCTTGACCGTGCGCATCGCCGGATCGAAGCGGCGCATCATGAACTCCCGGAACGTCTGCCGCCCGGCGAAGCGCTCCTCGCGCATCACGTCGACCCTCTGGTGCACGAGCGCCTCGTAGGCCCCCGTCGCCCCGAAGCGGAAAGTATTCCGGGCCAGCAGGTTCTCGAGCTCCGACGACACCGTGAGAAGCCCCTTCAGGGTCTCGTCGGCGCTCTGGAGCCGATCGGTCGTCATCCCGCCCATGAGCCGCGTGAGCTGCTGGTCGAGCGCGCCCAGCGTCGCCCCCATCTCACGCACCCGCGCGAGGCCCAGCATCGACATGGTCTTGTAGGTCTCGATCTCGCAGAGCCGCTGCACGATCCGCCCGATCCGGCGCGAGCCCGTGTCGGGGCGGACGAAGACGGCGAAGCGGACGTGGCCCGCCGGATCGATCCGGAAGTCTCCCGCGATCACCGCCGACCGGTCGAGCACGCGGCTCACCGCCAGGCTTTCCGGCACGAACCACTCGGCGATCTTCTCGGAGATGCCGTCGTCGGTCTCGGCCACCTCGACACGGATCAGCGCCGAGGTGATCCGATTGCCCGGCGCCTCGGCCAGCCACTCCTCGGGGAAGACGCCGAAGGTGTGCGAATCGAACGGCCGGTCCGCCACCCCCGGCCCGATGACGGTATAGGTCACGAACTCGGTGTGGCTCTCCCACTTCAGCTTGTGCTTGCCGATCTCGCCGAAATAATGCGTCGCCCCCGGCTGCGGATGCTGGGCGCCGAACCGGTCGAGAAGCGCCAGAAGATGCGCCCGGTCGAGGTCCCGGTCACGCTGCGCGGCGTCGCTCGGCTGCTTGATGGCGAGATAGGCGGCCCGGCACGGCGCCTCGAGCGCGGGAAACGGCCGGGCGTGCAGCTCGTTGGCGAGCTGGTAGCGGAGCGGGTGGTCTTGGATCGTGGGCATCGGGGCCG
>CAYTBD010000124.1:568-6538 GCA_964435755.1 uncultured Rhodobacterales bacterium | reverse complement strand
CCTCCATCTGTCCGCAAATATCCTCGGGGGAGCGCGAGGGGGCAGACGGCCCCCTCGCTCCCGTCCCAGCAGAAAAGCAAACGACATGACCCACTTCCTCGACATCCACAAGACCGACCCCGGCGCGCTCCGGCAGATGATCGACGCGGCCCGGGCGATGAAGACCGCGCGCGACGGGCGGCCCAGGGGCGCGCCCGACGACGACCAGCCGCTCGCGGGGCGCATGGTCGCGCTGATCTTCGAGAAACCCTCGACCCGGACCCGCATCTCCTTCGACGTGGGGGTCCGCCAGATGGGCGGCGAGACGATCACGCTGTCGGGCGCCGACATGCAGCTCGGCCATGGCGAGACCATCGCCGACACCGCGCGGGTCCTGTCGCGCTATGTCGATCTCATCATGATCCGCACCTTCGAGGAAGCGACGCTTCTCGAGATGGCGGATTATGCAGACGTGCCCGTGATCAATGGGCTCACCAACCGCACCCATCCCTGCCAGATCATGGCCGACGTCATGACCTACGAGGAGAAGCGCGGGCCGATCGCGGGGCGCAAAGTGGTCTGGTCGGGCGACGCCAACAATGTCTTCGCGTCCTTCGCGCACGCGGCGGGACAGTTCGGTTTCGATCTCACCTTCACCGGGCCGCCCACGCTCGATCCCGAGCGCGCCTGGCTCGATTTCGCCGCCTCCAGGGGCCATCCCGTCACCATCGAGCGGGATCCCGAGAGGGCGGTCGCGGGCGCCGATCTCGTGGTCACCGACACCTGGGTGTCGATGCACGATCCGCAGTCGGCGCGCGAGCGGCGGCACAACCAGCTCCGCCCCTATCAGGTGAACGAACGGCTGATGGCCAAGGCCAAGCCCGACGCGCTCTTCATGCACTGCCTGCCCGCCCATCGCGACGACGAGGCCACGAGCGCGGTGATGGACGGCCCCCATTCGGTGATCTTCGACGAGGCGGAAAACCGGCTGCACGCGCAGAAGGCGATCCTGCGCTGGTGCCTCGGGACCTAGGCTGACGGGTGCGGCCGGACGCGGCGCTTGCATCGCCCCGGCGCGTCCCTAGGTTCGACCTGAACGGCGGGAGGACGGCATGGCGCGGATCGGACTGACGGGGCTTGGCACGATGGGCGCGGCGCTCGCGCTCAACATCGCCGAAAAGGGCTTTCCGGTCGCGGTGCACAACCGCACCGGCGCGGTGACCGAGGCGTTCATGGCCGGCGCGGGCGCGCTCGCGGACCGGGTGACGCCCGCGGAGAGCCTTGCCGATCTCGCCGCGGCGCTGGAGACGCCCCGCGCGGTCATCGTGATGGTGAAGGCGGGGGATGCGGTGGACGCGGTGATCGACGGCCTCCTGCCGCATCTCGAGGCGGGCGACCTGATTGTCGACGCGGGCAACGCCGACTTCAACGACACCCGCCGGCGCGAGGCGGCGCTGCGCGACGCCGGCATCCGGTTCATCGGCATGGGCGTCTCCGGCGGCGAGGCGGGGGCGCGGCACGGGCCCTCGATCATGGTGGGCGGGCCGGAGGAGAGCTACGCCCCGATCCGCGACATCGTCGAGGCGATCGCGGCGCGCTACAAGGACGATCCCTGCGCCGCCCTCCTCGGACCCGACGGGGCGGGGCATTTCGTCAAGACGGTGCACAACGGCATCGAGTACGGCGACATGCAGCTCATCGCCGAGGTCTGGGGCATCCTGCGCGACGGGCAGGGGCGCAGCCCGGCCTCCGCCGCTGCGCTGTTCCGGGACTGGAACGGCGGGCCGCTCCAGTCCTACCTCGTCGAGATCACGGCCGAGGTGCTCGCGGCGACCGATCCGCTGGCCGGCGGACCGATGGTCGAGGCCATTCTCGACAGGGCCGGGCAGAAGGGCACGGGCCGCTGGACGCTGATCGAGGCGCTGAAGCTCGGCCAGTCGGCCACGGTGATCGAGGCCGCGGTCGCCGCGCGGTCGTGGTCCGCGCGGAAGGACGCCCGCGCACGGGGCGCGCAGCTTTTCCCCCACGGCGATCTGCGCTGCCGACCGGTGCTCGACGGTGAACTCGAGGAGGCGCTGATCGCCGCCCGCATCATCGCCTACGGACAGGGCTTCGCGCTGATGGCCGAGGCGTCCGACCATTTCGGATGGCACCTCGACCTCGCCCGCACCGCCGAGATCTGGCGGGCGGGCTGCATCATCCGCTCGGGCATGCTCGACGACATCGCCAAGTCGGTTCGGGACGGGCCGCCCGACGGTCAGCTTGCCTTCGCGCCCTATTTCGTCGGACGCCTGCACGAATGCATGCCCGCGCTCCGCCGCGTCACCGGCGCGGCGATGGGGGGCGGCTTGCCGGTGCCCGCGATGGCCGCGGCGGTGTCGTGGTTCGACGCGATGCGGCAGGCCCGCGGCACCGCCGATCTGGTCCAGGCGCAGCGCGACTACTTCGGCGCGCACGGCTTCGAACGGACAGACGGCCATGACGCGCCGCACGGGCCGTGGCACCGGGCCTGATCGCGCCTCCATCGAGCCGCAAATATCCTCGGGGGAGCGCGAGGGGGCAGACGGCCCCCTCGCATCCGGTGCGGCACGACGATCGGGCAAGGGCCTCAGCTCCGCCGCTTCGCGCGCAGCGTGGGCTCGGCCGCCGTGGGATCCTCCGGCCAGGGGTGCTTCGGATACCGCCCGCGCATGTCCTTGCGGACATCGGCGTAGGACGTCCGCCAGAAGCCCGGCAGATCGGTCGTCGTCTGGACCGGCCGTCCGGCCGGGGAGAGCAGCGTCACCCGCATCGGCTGGCCGGCCGCCGCAGGGTGCTCGGTCACGCCGAACATCTCCTGGAGACGCAGCTCGATCTCCGGTGCGCCGTGATCGTAGGAGACGGGGACGCGGCGGCCGAGCGGCGTCTCGAAATGGCCCGGTGCAAGGCGGTCGATCAGCTGCAGGGTCTCCCGGCCGAGGTGGAGACGAAGCGGGTCCAAGAGGTCGAGCCGCTTCCAGTCCTCCGCCGTGCGCACGCCTCCGAGGTGCGGCAGGAGCCAGTCCTCGAGGCACGCCATGAGGCCCGCGTCGGAGAGGTCGGGCAGGTCGTGCCCGCCGGCGCGGAGCATCTCGGACCGCGTGCGGAGCCGCTCGGCGGCAGGCGAAAGCGCGATCCCGAGATCCCGGACCCCGTCGAGCATGGCGCGGGCGACGGCGTCGTCCGGGGCGTCGGTCCAGATGCGGTCTTCGAGCGCGATTGCGCCGAGGCGCTCCTGCTGCCGCGCGACGACGCGGCGGTCGCGGCGGGACCACTCGCAGACGTCGACCCAGCGGAGCCGGTCGCCGAGAACGGCGCGCAATTCGGCCTCCGTGATCGCGGCGGCCTGGCGAATCTTCGCTTCGGTCGGATGTCCGTCGGTGTCGGTCACGACGATCAGGCGGGCCTGTCCGAGCGGATCGGCGGCGTCCACCGTCACGCCCTTGCCGCCGGAGAGAAGCCAGCGCGGCGTGTCGCCCGGACGTCGGAGGCCCACGCGGTCAGGGTAGGCGAGGGCCGCCATCTGCGCGGGGGCAAGGCCGTCCGCTTCGGGGGCGAGACGGGCGAGGCGCCGGGCCTCGGCCCGGATGCGCTCCAGAGCCCCGCGGGCAGGCGCGAGGCCGCGCGCGCGCTCGAAGCGCGTCGGATCGGCAATGGCGTCGAGGCGGAGCGTCAGGTCGACCGGCGTGCCGCGCGGCAGCGGGTCGCGATCGGACAGGAGCGCGGCGAGGGGCGCGGCATCCCGCCCGGCGAGCGCGAGCATGTGGGCGAGGCGGGGGTGGAGCGGCATCGCGGCGAGGCGCCGTCCGTGCGCGGTGACCGCGCCCCTGTCGTCGAGCGCGCCGAGATCGGTGAGAAGCGCGCGGCCTTCGGCGAAGGCGCCGGGGCTGGGGGCGGTGAGGAACGGCAGCTCGGCAGGATCGCGCACGCCCCAGACGGCGAGCTCCAGCACGAGCGACGTGAGGTCTGCGGCTTCGATTTCCGCCGGAGGATAGGCGTTTAGGGCCCCGTCCTCACCCTTCGTCCAGAGCCGGAAGCAGGTGCCGTCCGCGATCCGTCCCGCGCGGCCCCGGCGCTGGTCGGCCTCGGCGCGGGTGACGCGCTCGGTGACGAGGCGCGACATGCCGGAGCCGGGATCGAACCGGGCGCGGCGGGCGAGGCCCGCGTCGATCACGACGCATATGTCCTCGATCGTCAGGGAGGTCTCGGCGATGGAGGTCGACAGGACGAGCTTGCGGCCTTCCCGCTCCGGCCGGATCGCGGCGCGCTGGGCGGCGAAATCCATCGCGCCGAAGAGGGGACGGATGCGGACATCCGGCGGCAGGCGGCCCGAAAGCGCGGCCTCGACGCGGCGGATCTCGCCTTCTCCCGGGAGAAAGACGAGGGTGCCGCCGGCCGTTTCCGCGATGACGGAGGCGATGTCTGCGGCGATGGCGGCGTCGCGGGTGCGGTCTTTCGGCAGCGGGCGGTCGCGCCAGCGGGTCTCGACCGGGAAGGCGCGGCCTTCGGAGGTGACGACAGGGGCGTCGCCCATGAGGCGCGCCACCGGCTCGGCGTCGAGCGTCGCGGACATCGCGAGGAGGATCAGGTCGTCGCGGAGCGCCGAGCGGATTTCGAGCGACAGGGCAAGGCCCAGATCGGCGTTGAGAGAGCGCTCGTGGAATTCGTCGAAGATCACGGCGCCGACGCCGTCGAGCGACGGATCGGACTGGATCATGCGCGTGAGAATGCCTTCCGTCACGACCTCGATCCGGGTATCCGGGCCGGTGCGGCTGTCGCCCCGGATGCGGTAGCCGACGGTTCCGCCCGGCGCCTCTCCCAGCGTCTCGGACATGCGCTCGGCGGCGGCGCGGGCGGCGAGGCGGCGGGGCTCGAGCATGACGATCCGGCCCTCCGTCAGGCCGGCGTCGAGGATCGCGAGGGGAACGCGCGTCGTCTTGCCCGCGCCGGGCGGGGCTTGAAGGACGGCCTGTCCACGATCCCGCAGGGCGGAGATCAGCGCGGGAAGCGCGTCGTCGATGGGCAGGCGTCGTCTCACGCGGCGCTTATCGCCGATTGAGGACCGCCTTGCCATAGAGCGTCTGAAGGACGACGCGCGTCACGCGAAAGGTGCCGTCCGCCGCGGGCGAGTAGGTCAGCGTGAACGGGAAGGTCGTGCGATCCTTCATCTGGCTGTCGCTGAAGCCCGCGACGCGGCGGTATTCGCCCGCGCAGTCGATGTCCTGTCCATCGCGTTCGGGACTGCCGGTGACAACCTGGCTGCGCCGCCGGCCGTCGAACATGAAGACGTTGAGCGTGCAGACCTCGTCGCGCGGCACGTCGCGCAGGAGGGAGTAGATCGACGTCATCGGATCGAGCGTGCCCGCCTGCGTCGCGGGATCGACGTCGCGCGGGCGGCGCGCCTGCGGCGGATCGTAGGATTTGAGTTGCGGCACCCCGTTGACGTACTCCATCACCGCGCGGGAAATCCTCTCGCCGGTGTTCGCCGTCTCCTGGTAGCGGGTCGGCACGAAGCCCTGCGCCGTGATCCGGCCCGTCGAGCGGGCGTCGTAGCCGACTTCGCGGATCATCCGCAGGAGGCCGCTGCTCTGGAGCTTGCCCGCGACGGAATACTGGCGATCGGTCTCGATCGCCGACATGGCGAGAACGCCGGCGCGGAAGCCGCCGATGTAGACGTCGAAGGTCGCGGTCTGTGTCGTCTGCGCCGCGGAGATGCCGGCGCCGGCCGCCAGCACGGCGGCGAGGAGGAAGCGGAACATCGCGGAGGCCTGCCCTTTTGCCTGCGGTTACTCTGGACATATAAGGTAGCGAGCGGGCAAGACAGCGATAAGCAATAGCCGCCGCGATGACAGTTGCGTCAGCGGCGAACCGCCGGGGCACAATGACCGAGAGCCAGGATCTGAGGAACGGCATCCTCGCGCGCGACCGGCGGGCGCTCGCGCGGGCGATCACGCTCATCGAATCGAACCGGGC
>CAYTBD010000124.1:282-558 GCA_964435755.1 uncultured Rhodobacterales bacterium | reverse complement strand
GGGCCGACCACCGGGCGGAGGCGACGGCGCTTCTCGACGCGCTCGCCGGGTCGGGGCGGCAGGCCATGCGGATCGGGCTTTCGGGCACGCCGGGGGTGGGGAAGTCGACCTTCATCGAAGCCTTCGGCATGATGCTGATCGGGCAGGGGCTGAAGGTTGCCGTCCTCGCGATCGACCCGTCCTCGACCCGGTCGGGCGGGTCGGTTCTGGGCGACAAGACGCGGATGGAGCGGCTGTCGCGGGAGGCGGAGGCCTTCATCCGGCCCTCTCCCAGTC
>CAYTBD010000124.1:0-272 GCA_964435755.1 uncultured Rhodobacterales bacterium | reverse complement strand
CGCTCTGCGAGGCGGCGGGCTTCGACGTGGTTCTGATCGAGACGGTGGGTGTGGGCCAGTCCGAGACGATGGCGGCCGAAATGTCCGATCTCTTCGTGCTCCTGATGGCGCCGGGGGGCGGGGACGAATTGCAGGGCGTCAAGCGCGGGATCATGGAGATCGCCGACATCATCCTCGTCAACAAGGCCGACGGCGATCTCAAGGCGGCGGCGACGCGAACGGCTGCGGACTATGCCGGGGCGCTGCGGCTGCTGCGCAAGCGGCCGGAAGAC
>CAYTBD010000123.1:0-6558 GCA_964435755.1 uncultured Rhodobacterales bacterium | reverse complement strand
ATCGCGAAAGCCCCTGCGACACGGCTCAGCGGAGAAATCATCCTGAAGGTGATGAGCTATCTGATTGCCTCGCGTCTTGCGTGCGGATGTTGTCGAGCGCCGTTCAGAAGATTGAAACCCGGCACGCGCTAAGGCGTTGAGACGCATCCGCTCGCTCCGAGGGGCGGTCGGAAAGTCGTGTGTGTCCGATGTGTTGAGGTCTCACAAGACAGGAGCCGAGATGTCGCTCATTCTGCGCGAAACCGAAGTTGGGAACGTCCGGGCAAAGGCCGCCGCACCGCGCGTCGCGGCGGGCGCAGGTGCCGGGTCGGGAGCGGTGGCCGCGCCGCGTCGCGATCGCGCGCGTGGCCATGCCGCTCTGGCGGGCGTCCTTCTGGCCGTACCGTTCACCCTTCTGGCACTGGTCCTCTGCGTCATGATCCGGCCCGGGCTGCTGCCGTCGGTCGGACTCGTCCTGGGTACGAATGTAGGAGTCTTCTGCCTGACCATCGCGACCGTCGCTGTCGTCGACCGGTTGAGGGAAAGCCGCGCACAGGCTCGGGAGCCGCCACCGCGCCGCGCCAAACAAGAAGCCCCCGCACCTTGGGAGGCGCGGGGGTAAGTCTCGCAAGTCGTGTGCGAGCCGAGGGATTACTCTGCAGGGGCGACGGATCCTGCCTGATCGGGCTGACTGCCGAGGCCGAATTCGGAGAGGAGGAACGCCATGGCCGACGTTCCCAGAACGAAGACGGTCGCGACGAGGGAGTAGATGCCGATCGCGGCCAGCACCGACCCTCCGGCGATGATCCAGTATGCCGCCGATGCTCCGCCGAGCAGCATTCCGAAAAAAAGCAGACCCAAGTACATTCCCGTCCCCTGATCTTGTCGACTTCTGGGAGCGTCGCGCCAGAATATGTCCGCAATTGGGCGAGGAAGAGGAAAACTTGGCGCGAAGGATCTACGAAGACACCCAGGTCCAGGGGCGCGTGAACTCGCCGAGAACCTTCTTGACCGCCGCATCGTCGGTTTCGCCGTTGCGTTCCAGATGCGCCACGAGGCCGAGCTTCCTGTCTTCCCTGACGCTTGTCACGCGCGCCGCGAGATGCGCGTCCTCGAGCGCCGCGTTGTAGACGCGCGTGATCGCCCGGCGCCGGAGATCGGGCTTGAACACCTTGCCGACGGCGGTCTTCGGAAGCTCGTCGAGGATTTCGACGTATTTCGGCTGCGCCGCGCGCTCCTTGATCCGTGAGGTCGCGTAGTCGAGAAGTTCGTCGGTCGTGACGTCCGCGCCGCTCACGAGTTCGACATAGGCGCAGGGGAGCTCACCGGCATAGGCGTCGGGCTGACCGATGGCGCCGGCCATCGCCACGGCATCGTGTCCCGCCAGCGCCTCTTCGATCTCGGCGGGGTCGATGTTGTGCCCGCCCCGAATGATGAGGTCTTTCGCGCGTCCGGTGATCCAGAGGTATCCGTCTTCGTCGAGCCGCCCGAGATCCCCGGTGCGGAGATACTGGGCGCTGCCGAACTGGTGATAGAGATCCTCGTTCTTCGAGGCGTCGGTGTAGGTGGCGCTGTCGTAGACGCCGGGGCTCGACACGCAGATCTCCCCCACGTCGTTGGCATGCATCTCTGCCGGACCTTCACCGGTATCGACCAGGATGCGGACATCGGTGTAGGGGAAGGTGATGCCGACCGATCCGATCTTCTTCTGGCCCTCGACCGGGTTGCAGGAGACGAGGCAGGTGGCCTCGGTCAGCCCGTAGCCTTCGACGATTGTGACGCCGCAGGTCTTCTCGAACCGCTTGAAGAGTTCCACGGGGAGCGGCGAAGAGCCGGAGAAGGCCGTCTTCACCGACGAGATGTCGGCATCGACGGGGCGCTGCATGAGCGCCGAGATGGCGGTGGGCACGATGATGATGAAGGTGATCTTCCAGCGCTCGATGAGCTTCCAGAAGTTGTCGAAGACGCCATCGCCCCGGTATCCTGCCGGCGTCGGGAAGACGACATGCGCGCCGGAGGTGATCATGGCCATCAGGATCACGTGGCAGGCGAAGACGTGGAAGAGGGGCAGGGGACAGATGATGTTGTCTTCGGGGGTGAAGAGAAGCTCGGTCCCGATCCAGCCGTTGTAAATCATGCCGGAATAGGTGTGCTGGGCGATCTTCGGCATGCCCGTCGTCCCGCCGGTGTGGAAATAGGCGGCGACGCGGTCGGTCGTGCTGTCGGCGAAGTCGAGCGTGCGGTTCTGCCTGGCGACTTCGGCGTTGAAGTCGAGCACACGGGCCTTGTGCTTCGCCTCGACCTTCGGGCGGATCAGCGGGACGATCCACGATTTCGGCGGCGACAGGTAGCGGTTCAGGTCGACCTCGAGCACGACCTCCACGCCGGGCGCCATCGCGACGGCCTCGGCCGCCTTCTGCGGCACGTCGGTCTTCGGGAAGCCCTTCAGCGTCACGACGACCTTCGCCTTCGTCTCGCGCAGGATCGAGGCGATCTGCTCGGCGTCGAGGAGCGGGTTGATCGGGTTCGCGATGCCGGCGACCGACCCGGCGATCAGCGTGATCGCCGTCTCGTTGCAGTTGGGCAGGATGTAGGCCACAACGTCGGTCTCGCCCACGCCGAGCTTGCGGAACAGGTTCGCCGCCTGCGTCGACGTCTCGTGGAACTGGCGCCAGGTGAGGGTCTCGGCCCTGTCCTTGTGACCCGAGAGGATCTGGTATGAGATCGCGTTGCGATGGCCGTGCTTCTCCGCCGTGCCGCTCAGAAGCTGGTAGAGCGTCGCAGGCATTCCCCGGGTTTCCCAAGCGCCCACGGCCTCGACGGCTTGAACGTCTTCGATGGACGCGAAACGGCTCATCCGGCCAATCCTCCCCTGTGTCCCCGGCTCTGGGTCCGGCTTCCCGAGTAGAATGGTCAAAAAAAGCCCTGCCGCAAGGGAAGGATTGCGATGAAACGCAACGTCAGGGTGTCACTCGGCCGCCATGCCTTCGGTGAACTGGAGCCGGGCGAGACGCGCGTAGAGGCCGCCCTGGGCCACCAGCGTGTCGTGCGTGCCCTCGGCCGCGATGCGGCCCCGGTCGAAGACGAGGATCCGGTCGGCCTTCTTCACCGTGGCGAGCCGGTGCGCGACGACGATCATCGTGCGGCCCTCGGCGAGGCGGTCGACGGC
Source organism: uncultured Rhodobacterales bacterium (assembly GCA_964435755.1). GTDB lineage: Bacteria > Pseudomonadota > Alphaproteobacteria > Rhodobacterales > Rhodobacteraceae > DAINOF01. Next base: position 3,410 of record CAYTBD010000123.1, on the reverse strand, counting down.
CATCTGGACGAGCCGTTCGCTTTCGGCGTCGAGCGCCGAGGTCGCCTCGTCGAGCAGCAGGATCGGCGCGTCGCGCAGGATCGCGCGGGCGATGGCGACGCGCTGTTTCTGGCCGCCGGAGAGCATCACGCCGCGCTCGCCGACATAGGTGTCGTAGCCTTTGGGCAGGGCCGTCAGGAAATCGTGCGCGGCGGCGGCGCGGGCGGCGGCCTCGACCTCGGCGTCGGTCGCGTCCGGGCGGCCGAAGCGGATGTTTTCGCGTGCCGAGGTGGCGAAGATCACCGGATCCTGCGGGACGAGGGCGATGGACCTGCGGAAATCGGCGCGCCGCATCGCGCGCAGGTCGATGCCGTCGAGGAGGATTCGTCCCGAAGACGGGTCGAAGAACCGCTGGAGAAGCTGGATGACGGTGGTCTTGCCCGCGCCGGAGGGGCCGACGAGGGCCACCGTTTCGCCCGGGCGGATGTCGAAGCTGACGCCGTTCAGCGCCGCGTCGTCCGGGCGCGCGGGATAGTGAAAGACCACGTCGTCGAAGATGACCTCGCCCTTCAAGGGCCCGGAAAGCCTGACCGGATCCGCGGGATCGTTCACTGTATCCTCGGCGTGGAGCAGTTCGGACAGGCGTTCTGTCGCGCCGGCGGCGCGCTGCAGCTCGCCCCAGATTTCGGAGAGCGCCGCCGCGCCGCCCGCGACCATGATCGCGTAGATCACGAACTGGACGAGTTCGCCCACGCTCATCGTTTCCGCGCGGACATCGCGCGCCCCGATCCAGAGCACGCCGACGATGCCCGCGAAGATCAGCGCGATGACGATGACCGTCATCAGGGCGCGGGTGAGGATGCGGGTCTTGGCCGACAGGAACGACCGCTCCGTCACGTCCGCGAAGGCGTCGCGGCTGGCCGCCTCGTTGGTGAAGGCCTGCACCGTCTGCGCCGACAGAAGCGCCTCGGAGGCGCTGCCCGACGACGAGGCGATCCAGTCCTGGTTCTCGCGGCTCAGCTTTCGCAGACGCCGGCCCAACAGGATGATCGGGACGATGACCGCGGGCACGATCAGCAGGACGAGACCCGCGAGCTTGGCGGAGGTGATGAAGAGCATCACGAGGCCGCCGATCAGGATCAGGGTGTTCCGCAGCGCGATCGAGATCGACGATCCTATGACCGACAGGATCAGCGTCGTGTCCGTCGTGATGCGGCTCAGCACCTCCCCGGTCATGATGTTCTCGAAGAAGGCGGGACTCATCCCGATCATGCGGTCGAAGACGGATTTCCGGATGTCGGCCACGACACGTTCGCCGAGGCGCGTGACGAGGTAGTATCGCGTGCCCGACCCGACCGCGAAGAGCGCGGCGATGCCGAGCGCGGCGAGGAAGTAGCTGTCGAGCAGCGCCTCGGCCGAGGTCTCGAATCCATCGACGACGCGGCGCACGGCGAGCGGGAGGATGAGCGACACCGCGGCAGTCGCGACCAGGGCCGCTATGGCGGCCGCGAGCAGTGCCTTGTAGGGCGCGAGGAATGGCCACAGCCCGGCCAGCGCGCCAAGGCGCTTCGATCTTGCGCGTTCAGCCTCGCTCTTGGGGGCTGTTTCGGCCATGCGGTTCCCTCGGTTTTTTCGGAGACATACCGGGCCGGTGCGGGGGCGGCAAGTCGCAGCGCCGAAAGGTCGCGTCGCGGACCGTGAAACACCGTCGAGGCTCCGGCGTCGCCGTGGAAGACGGTTTGAGAGGCGAGGCGGCCGCCATGACCGGCCCCGGATAAGCGATGTGGCCGTCGGTCTTCCCGGTGCACCGGCGGCTATGGAAATTTTGGAGCGGGCGGCGGGAATCGAACCCGCGTCATCAGCTTGGAAGGCTGAGGTCTTACCACTACACAACGCCCGCTCAGCCGGTTTTGAAGTATTTCATCTGCATTCCGGGGTCAAGGTCGGCCCGGTCACTCAAGGGAGAGAACGATGTCAAAGCCGGGAGCCGTGAATATCGGAGCCGGGTTGGGGCTCTCCGCGGTCGTGGCCCCTTGGCCTCGCGCGGGACCGCGATCTGACCCTCGCGTGGTCTGCAACCCGTCTGCGCGGCTGCGCGACGAGACCGCCGTCCCGCCCCGGGTCGAGCGATGCCGATTTCGGGCGGGGGCGTCGCGGTATCCATCTCGGGGCCGGATGAAACCGCTCCACCGATCGACCGGATGGGTATTCCATGCCTGGCTGGGGGAGCGGCCGCATCTCAGTCTCCGTCGTAGGTCCAGCGATAGGCGGGCGGCGTCGGCCCCTTGTTGCGCCCGCCCTGCTCGGTCTGCTCCCAGGCATGGGCGAGGATGCCGACCGACCGCGACAGGCCGAAGAAGCCGCGCGCGAGCGGCGGGGGGCATCCGAGTTCAGCGTAGATGACAGCCGTCGCGCCGTCGATGTTCATCGGCACGGGCTTGCCGCGCTCGGCGGCCAGATGCGCCTCGATCGCGCGCCCGATATCGGCATGGGCGCCGCGGACCGCGCCCGCCTCGGCGGCTTCGTCGACCAGGGAGAGAAGACGCGGCGCGCGGGGATCGACAGGCTTGTGGAACCGGTGGCCGAAGCCGGGCAGGAAGCGGCCGTGCTCTGCCCGCCACTCGTCGAGCGCCGCAGCCAGTTCCTCCGGCCCTCTCGTCTCGACGAAGCGGTACATCTCCACCGCCTGCTCCCCCGCTCCGCCATGGACGTCGCCCAGCATGTTGAGCCCGGTCGCCATGGCCGACTGCAGGCCGATCCCGCAGGTTGCCGCCATTCGCGCAGCGGCGATGGACGGCGCCTGCGGGCCGTGATCGACGGCGGCCACCAGCGCCGCCTCGAAGAGCCGCGCGCGATGGCCGGTGATCGTCTCGCCCATGACCATGAGCCAGATCATTTCGGCGAAACCGGTGGCCCCGATCAGCTCCTGCACCGGACGGCCGCGCAGGTGGATGCGTCCGGGCTCCATGTCGATGATGGCCGTGCGCCACCAGTCGGCGACGTCGATTGCCTCCCTCACGTCACGCCCCCCGCGCGCATCGCCTCGATCTCGGCCGCGCTGTAGCCCAGTTCGGACAGGATGTCCCCCGTATCGGCGCCGAGCGCCGGCGGCGGTGACGCGACCGACGGCCGGACGCCGTCGAACATCGCGCCGATCCGGAGGAGGTCGATGGGACGGCCGAGGCCCGGCGTGCCCTCGAACGTGGAGAGGAAGTCCCGCCCGGTGATCTGCGGATGCGCGAGGATCTCGGGCACTGACATCACCGCGCCCGCCGGCACGCCGATCGCGTTCAGCTCCCGCGCAACGTCGCGGGCCCGTCGCGTCGTCAGCACCGTCTCCAGCTCGGCCCTGAGCCGGAACCGGTTGCGCTTGCGGTCTTCGCGCGTGGCGTAATCCGGTGCGGCGAGCAGATCCTCTCGGCCGAGGTGGC
>CAYTBD010000122.1:0-6594 GCA_964435755.1 uncultured Rhodobacterales bacterium | reverse complement strand
GGCCGCCATGAAGCTGGGCGAGGCCATTTACAAGGCCGAGCAGGCGAAGGCCGAGGGCGGCTCGGAAGAGGCCGATGAGGAAGGCCCGCGCGGTGTCGACGAGGACATCGTGGACGCCGACTTCGAGGATCTCGACGACGACAACAAGCGCGCGTCGTAAGGGCGCGACGGAACCTCCGGGGCCGGCCCGTGCGCAGCGGGCCGGTCCTCGCGTTCCGCGGGGATAGAGACTTATGGCCAAACGCGACTACTACGACGTTCTCGGTGTCTCCAAGGTCGCGTCCGCCGACGAAATCAAGAAGGCCTATCGCCAGAAGGCGAAGGAGCTTCATCCGGACCGTAATGCAGATAATCCTGACGCCGAAGCGCAGTTCAAGGAAGCGAACGAAGCCTACGAGGTTCTCAAGGACGCAGAGAAGAAGGCCGCCTACGACCGGTTCGGTCATGCGGCGTTCGAAGGCGGCATGGGCGCCAGCGCGGGCGCCAACCAGGGCGGAGCCTATGCGGGCGGCGACTTCGCCAGCGCGTTCTCGGACGTCTTCGACGACCTTTTCGGAGACTTCATGGGGCGCGCCGGATCGCGTCAGCGCGCGACGCGCGGGTCGGATCTCCGCTACAATCTCCGGATTTCTCTGGAGGATGCCTACAAGGGCATCCACAAGACGATCAGGGTGCCCACATCCGTCACATGCGACGTTTGCGAAGGCTCTGGATCCGAAGCGGGAGCTGAACCGCAGGCCTGTCCGACCTGTTCCGGGATGGGCAAGGTCCGGGCGCAGCAAGGTTTCTTCACCGTCGAACGTACCTGTCCAACCTGCGGCGGGATCGGCCAGATCATCAAGAACCCCTGCAAGGCCTGTGGCGGTGCGGGCCGCGTCCAGAAGGATCGCTCACTCAGCGTGAACATTCCGCAGGGGGTCGAGACGGGCACGCGCATCCGGCTTGCCGGCGAAGGCGAGGCCGGTCTCCGGGGTGGTCCGACGGGCGATCTATATCTCTTCATCGAAGTCGCAGATCACCCGATCTTCCAGAGAGAGGGGCAGGATCTTTATTGCCGCGTCCCTGTCAGCATGACGCAGGCGGCGCTCGGGGGCGACATTGAGGTGCCGACGATCGACGGTGGCCGGAGCCGCGTGAAGATTCCGCCAGGCAGCCAGTCGGGCAAGCAGATGCGGCTGCGTGGTAAGGGAATGCCCACGATCCGCGGCGGAGCATACGGCGATATGTACATCGAGATTGCGGCCGAGACGCCGGTGAACCTGACTTCCCGGCAAAAGGATCTGCTCAAGGAGTTCGAGAAGCTCAGCGAAGAGAACAATCCCGAGTCTCGAAACTTCTTCTCGAAGGTAAAGAGTTTCTGGGACAGCATGAAGGGCTGATCCGTTGACGCTCCGTTAAGGCTCACGGCCTCATCGTCGAGGCCATGAGCCGAAAGCCTGCCGGTTTCGACGAGCGACAACTTGCCCTGTTCGAGGGGCAGGAAATCATCATCACGGGATCAAGCGGCGAGCTCCCCTCCTACATCCGGGACCACCGCAAGCGGCTGCGCGAACGCTTCGAGACAGGCGGCGCGACGGCCATGCCCGACTATGAACTTCTTGAGCTTCTCCTTTTCCGGTCGCTCCCCCGCTGCGACGTCAAGCCGGTCGCCCATCGGCTGATCGAAACCTTCGGGGATTTCAACCGTGTTCTCGCGGCGCCCATGCAGCGGCTGATCGAAGTGCGGGGCGTCGGGGAGGGTGTCGCGCTCGACCTCAAGATCGTGGAGGCGGCGGCGCATCGCCAGGCCCGCTCCCGCGTCCTCCATCGCCCGGTCATTTCGAGTTGGGACGCCGTGCTCGACTACTGTCACACGGTCATGTCGCACAGGGAGACAGAGCATTTTCGCGTCCTGTTCCTGGATCGGAAGAACGTTCTCGTCGCCGACGAAGAACAGGCGCGCGGCACGGTCGATCATGTTCCGGTCTACCCGCGCGAAGTGATCAAGCGCGCGCTCGATCTCAACGCGTCGGCGCTCATCCTCGTGCACAACCACCCCTCCGGCGACCCGACCCCGTCAGAGGCGGACCTCGCGATGACACGGCAGATCGAGGCCGCAGCCAACGTTCTGGGGATCACGCTGCATGATCACATCATCGTCGGAAAGTCCCAGGAGCTTTCGTTCCGGTCGTCCGGATTGCTCTAGCGCACCCAGACCTCGACCCGCCGGTTGATGCGCTGGCCCCACTCGACGTCGTCGCAGGCCATGGGAAGAGCCTCGCCGAATCCGGCGGTCTCGATCGTCACGCCCTTAGGGGAGGCGTCTCCCAGGATCGCCTCTCTCACGGTCTCCGCCCGTCGCTCGGACAGGCGCCGGTTCCGCTCGGCGTCCCCGATGCCGTCGCTGAACCCGGCGAAAAGGATGGACCTGCCGTCGAAGTCTCCCCGTCGGATCACGCTGGCGAGGAGCGGCACGTTCGAGCGCGACTGCGCGTCCAGTTCAGCCGACCCTTCCTCGAACCTGAAGGTTACCGTCAGCCGCTCCGCGCCGAAAAGTCGCTCCACCATCGCACGCAGATCCGCAAGGTCGACGCCGTCTCCGGCCTCTCGCACGGCATTCGCGATCCGCAGGCCCTGCCGGTCGAGCGGGATCGTCTCGAGCCGCTGATCGACGAACCCCGCGCGCCGGACCACGAGACCGGCCTGCGGCGACTGAACATAATCCAGGAAGTCGCGCGCCGGTTTCGGCAACCGCCGGGCAGGAAGATAGGCGAAGAGCGGCGCCGTCAGGGGATAGTCTTCCGTCTTGAGGCTCTCCGGTCCCGGCACGGCGGGGAAGCCGCAGGGTCCGACCAGAGGCATGATCCGCGCGCTTCCGGTCTCGGAGAATGCGGTAATCCCGATAGCCGCAGGATCCCGCGAAACCGCATCCGTTAGGTCCGCCTGGGACGAATGCCGGACGGTCCCGGGCGCAGCCGCCGCAGCGTAGCGGTCGAGAACGCGCGCGCCGAAGCTCTGGGCCACGGCTGTCCCTTCCTCCGCGAGGTGGAGTCGGATCGGCACGTCGGGGCCACCGAGCGCCGCCCATGACCGGACCTCCCCTGCGAAGACCCGTCCGAGGTTCCGCAGGGAAATCTGCCGCACCGGATTGCCCGCGCCCGTGATCGCGACGAGCCCGTCGAGCGCCAGTACCCGGCTTCGCCCCGGCGCGTCGAGGGTGCCGAGACCCGCTTCGCGCGCAAGCGCTACCTCGTTCGGCCGGATCTCGCGAGCCGAAAGTGCGATATCGGCTTCGCCCGCGAGGAGATCGGCGAACGCTTCGTCCGAGCCGGCGAGCCGGAAGTGGAATCTGATCGACGGATACCCTGACGTGCGATCCGTGAGAACGTAGGTGAAATGGCGGTCGTCCGCGATGATGCGCTCGGCCGCTTGGCCGATCCGAGCGGCGTAACCCTCGATCAGGGCCGGCATCAGAAGCGCGCCGAGCGCCGGCGGCCCGGACAGACGGATCTCCGGGGCGAACTCCCCGGGATCGGGGCAGGAGGCCCCGTCGCAGGAAACGCGCGCGGCGTCGAGCGTCATCGGGCCGTAGATCGTCTCGAGCCGGTAGAACTCGCCATCGAAGTGCGTCAACTGGCCGGAGACCTCGACCGACCCGTCCGGCGATCTCAGGCGCACCTCCTCGGCTGCGGCCCACAGGGGCGCGCCGAGGCCGGTCGCCAGAAGCGCAATGCGGAAGCTGTTCATCGAAGGTCCGTGTCGCCGCTCAGTTCCGCGCGATCCTCAGGTCCCTCAACACGTTCTTCAAGACCAATATGTCGCCGGCCGCGTCGCAGTCCGGCATCGTCACTCTGAGCGCCACAACCCCGGGAGGTCCGCCCGATATGGACTGGACGGCGTCCGCGACGACCTCCCGCCCGCAGTTCTCGGAGGTGACCTCGCCTTCGACATGAAGCCGCACGGTGCCCGACGCGAGGCTTTCGCCTGTAGGGAACGTATAAATCTCGGCGATGAGCGGATCCTCTGCGTTGGCATCGCCCAGCCTGCGGACGTCTCCGCGTGCGCCCGATGAGTCCGATCCGTGGTGCACGTGTCCCGTATCGCCATATTCGGCACCGAACTCGAAGGCATGGATTTCGAGAGCGCTTCTGCGGTCGGAACTGATCGCCACCCTGTCGAACTGGCGTGCTTCCGGCACGAGCTCCCGTGCGAACAGGGCTTCTCCGTCAGGCAGCACGACGCGCAACTCGGCGTCCGTGGTGAGGACGGGGATCATCGTCTCGGCCGTGCCGAACATGTCGGTCACGAGCGCGAACCGCAAGCCGGCATGCTCCACCTCGACCCGCGCCTGCGGATCGCAGGTGGCGGAAAGCCGAAGCCGGAGGACGGCGCCGGCGGCGTGGAGCATCGAAAGTGAGCGCTCGCAGGGGAGGCCGTAGGCGTTGAGGGATTTTCCGGCGACGGGTGTGCCGACCATATCGGCCGGGATGTGTCGCGGCAGTCCGGCAGCCAACTGCGGCGCCGGCTCTCGACCGTCAATGGAGGGAAGACCGGCGAACGGATCCCCGGCCCCGAAGAGACCGGCGCGCCCGATGGCGTCTTCTTTATCCCGCGCGGTGTCGGCAGCGTCGGTCGTCCGACCAGCAGTCAGCCCGAACTGCATCAGGTGGGCGATGGCGAACGCTGCCAGAAAGGTCGCCAGCGCCGTTTTCAGGCGTCTGTCCCGGATCATGCCTGCCTCCGCGCAACCTCGCGGGACGGCTGGGGGCTCCCCGTTACCAGGCCTCGGGCGCGCTGATTATCATTCTGGAGACAAGTCGTATCGAATGTCCGTCGCAAAACAACGGCTTGGCCCACGGCGACGCATCATCCGGCCCCGAGTGCCACATTCCTGCCACAATTACCGAAAGATCGGCTCAGGCGAGCCGGCCGTGACAGTGCTTGAACTTCTTGCCCGATCCGCAGGGGCAGGGATCGTTGCGTCCAGGGTTCCCCCAGGTAGCGGGATCGGTTTCATCGAAGCTTTCGCGCGCGCCGCCGGCCGGCGCTGTTTCCGCCCCCGCGTCCGCCATGGCGGGCTGCTGAAGCCGCTTTTGCTGCTCCAGGAGCTGGCGCATCATCGCTTCCTGCTCTTCCTGTGTCATCGGCCGGATCTGCGACAACTTCTGCGTCACGTCCTCGCGGAGCGACTCCAGAAGGCTCTCGAAAAGCTGAAAGGCCTCGTTCTTGTACTCGTTCAGAGGGTCGCGCTGCGCGTAGCCGCGGAAACCGACCACGGAGCGGAGATGCTCCAGCCGAAGCAGATGTTCGCGCCACTTCGCGTCGATGGTCTGCAGAAGGATCTGCTTTTCGATCTGACGCATTGTATCGGGACCGAACTGCGCCGCCTTCGAGGCCATGTATTCGTCCGATGCCGTGCAGAATCGCTCTTTCAGTTCTTCCTGATCGACACCCTCCTCGTCGGCCCACTCGGGGACCGGCACGTCGATTCCGACTTTCTCGGCTAGCTTCGCCTGAAGCTCCTCCGACTCCCACTGATCGGCGTAGGACTTCGGCGGCATGTGTGTGTCCACCAGATCGTCAATGATCTGATGGCGCATGTCCCGCGCGATTTCCGAGAGATCCGCGGCCTCCATAATTTCAAGACGCTGCGCGAAGATCACCTTGCGCTGATCGTTCATCACGTCGTCGAACTTGAGAAGCTGCTTGCGGATGTCGAAGTTCCGCGCCTCGACCTTGGCCTGCGCCTTCTCGAGCGACTTGTTCACCCAGGGATGAACGATGGCCTCGCCTTCCTTCATCCCGAGCGACGAGAGCACCTTGTCGAGCCGCTCCGACCCGAAGATTCGCATCAGGTCGTCCTCGAGCGAAAGATAGAACGACGACTTTCCGGGATCGCCCTGCCGCCCGGAGCGGCCGCGCAACTGATTGTCGATTCGCCGGCTTTCGTGCCGCTCGGTCGCGAGGACGAAGAGTCCGCCGGCATCCAGCACCTTCTGCTTGTCGACCGCGTGTTCGGCCTCGATCCGTGCGCGGACCTCGTCGGGATGCGCCTCGGGATCCTTCGCAAGCGCGTCGAGCACCTTCATCTCGACGTTGCCGCCAAGCTGGATGTCGGTGCCCCGGCCCGCCATGTTCGTCGCGATCGTGACCGCCCCCGGCACGCCGGCCTCGGCGATGATCTGCGCTTCCTTCTCGTGCTGGCGGGCGTTCAGGACGTTGTGCGGAACGCCCTCCTTCTTCAGGAGGCCCGAAAGGAATTCGGACTTCTCGATGGAGGTCGTGCCGACCAGGACCGGCTGACCTCTTTCGTGCGCCTCCTTGATCTCCTCGACGATGGCTTCGAACTTCTCTCCGGTCGTCCGGTAGACCTGATCGTGTTCGTCCACGCGGGCGATCGGCCTGTTCGTCGGGATCTCCACGACGCCCAACCCGTAGATGTCCATGAATTCCTCGGCCTCGGTGGCCGCCGTCCCGGTCATCCCGGCCAGCTTCTCGTAGAGCCGGAAGTAGTTCTGGAACGTGACGCTCGCGAGCGTCACGTTCTCGGGCTTGATCTCGACGCCTTCCTTGGCCTCGATCGCTTGGTGCAGGCCATCGGACAGCCGGCGACCG
>CAYTBD010000121.1:0-6659 GCA_964435755.1 uncultured Rhodobacterales bacterium | reverse complement strand
CCTCAGAGCCGCCCCTCGCGGCTCCGTCAGCGGCGGGGCCCGCAACTGCCGCTCCGCCCGTCGCCCCGAAGGCCGGGGCAATCAGCGATGGATCGTATCTGAAGGCCCGGGAGCGGCCCCGAGACGGGGCCCGTCCCGTCGCAAAGCCCGAATCGGGTCCTCCGGGCCAGAACGGCGCGGACGCTCTTCCGCCCACACGACGAGACCGGGTCGCGGCGACCGCCGCGGCCACGCATCCCACCGCGAAAGCCTCACATACAACCTCGGAGACTCCGCCCCGTCATCTTCCATTGCCTGCTCCCGATGGAGTTTCTCGGCAGACCCACCGCGCGGCAGACGACAATCCAGTGTCGAGCGCCCGAACGCCGCTGCCTATCGGTGCGGCGGAGGGGACAGCGCGCCACGCCGAAAACGAACAGGGCAGGCGCCCGGGTCGAGGAGCGCACCATTTCGCCGAAGCGAAGGCACCGGTCTCTCCTGAGGCTCGCAAGTCTGCGCAAGGTGGCGAGGACGCGGGGACGCAAGAGCGGTCGTCGCCCGCGGCGGCGTTGCCATTTGCGGGTCTGGCCGGCACGCCGGCGAACGGTGCTCCGAATGTAATCGTCGGCGGCGCTCCGTTTCTCAAGGACGCCACCGTGGTCGAGATCCAGATCGTCCACGACCCGGGGCCGACGCGCCACCAGGACGTCGCGGGGGCGGCATCGACGCCATCCTCTCCACGCGGAGATTTGGCGCGCTCGGTGCTCGAGCAGCTGGCCAGCGCCATACGGACCGGCGGCGACGGGACATTCGACGTTCAACTGTCGCCCGAGGAACTCGGCCGCGTCAGGCTCACGCTGACCTCGGACGGCGCCGAGATGATCGTCTCGGTCGCGGCGGAGCGGGGCGAGACGCTGGACTTGATGCGGAGGCACATCGACCTTCTCGCCCGCGAGTTCCGGGATCTGGGCTATACCTCGGTGCAGTTCACCTTTGCAGACGACGGCGGACGCGACGCGCGCGGCGGCGCCACGTCAGCTCCGCTCCCGGCGGATCAAGGCACGGCCGGAGACGATTCCGCGGCCGGGGAGATTCCACACCTCCCGCCGACAGCGATACCGGCGGACCGGCTCGACCTGCGCCTGTAGAAGGAGACCTCGATGGAAATCTCGCCCACGTCCGCGACCGCGCCACGACAAGCGGTCAACACGCCCGAGCCGCAGGAGGACGCGGGCGCGCTCTCGTCCGACTTCGAGACGTTCCTGCTGATGCTGACGACGCAGATGCAGAATCAGGATCCGCTCAACCCTCTCGAATCGTCCGAGTTCGCGGTTCAACTGGCGACGTTTTCGGGAGTGGAACAGCAGGTGAAAACGAACGACCTGCTCGCTTCTCTGCTTTCCGGGCTGGCGAGTTCCGGCATGGCGCAAATGGCGTCCTGGATCGGAAAGGAGGTGAGGGCCGAAGGCGCCGCCGGCTTCGACGGAACGCCTCTCACGCTCTATCCCAACTTGGGCGACGACGGCTCGACCGCGTCGCTCATCGCGAAGGACGCGAATGGAAACGTCGTGTCCCGAAACGACCTCGGCAATTCCGATCCCGTCGTCTGGGCGGGCGTGGGACCCGACGGCACGCCGCTTTCGCCTGGTGTCTATCGCTTCGAGGTGGAAAACCGGTCAAACGGGACGGTCACCTCAACGACGACGGTCGAGCACTACGCGACCGTGCGCGAGGTTCGCGCAGGGCCGGAGGGGCCACAGCTCGTCCTGTCGGGTAGCGCCGAGATACCGGCGACCGACATCCTCTCCGTGCGGGACGCCCCGGATAGCTGATCGGGCGGTCAGAGCGCCATCCCGATCAGAACGGCACCGCCTGTCGCGAGCCCGCCGACGGCAGCCCAGAGGACCGGCTTCCAGGCCGGGATGCTCGGGGGGGGCGGCTCCCGGGTGCCTTGCCGGACCAGCGCCCCTTCGACGAGCTCGGGCAGCTTCGGTCCGAACCGGCCCAGCACCTGCGCCGTGCGCACGAGGTCGTTGACCAGGGCGCGCGGACCGATATTGCGGCGGATGTACTGCTCCACGACCGGACTTGCGACTTCCCAAATGTTGATGTTCGGATGAAGCGAGCGCGAGACCCCCTCGACGACGACCATCGTTCGCTGGAGAAGGATGAGCTCGGTCCGCGTCTCCATGCCGAAACGCTCGGTCACCTCGAAGAGATAGGTAAGCAGCCGCGCCATCGAGATCCGGGTGGCGTCCATCCCGAATATCGGCTCTCCCACCGAGCGGAGCGCGCGTGCGAATTCGTCTATGTCACGGTCGGCGGGCACATAGCCGGCTTCGAAATGCACCTCCGCCACGCGCCTGTAGTCCTTGCGGATGAACCCCATCAGGATCTCCGCGTAGACGCGCCGGGTGTAGTCGTCGAGCCGTCCCATGATCCCGAAGTCGAGCGCGATGATGTCCCCGTTCGCCGCGATCTTCAGATTGCCCTGATGCATGTCGGCATGGAAATAGCCGTCGCGGAGCGCGTGGAGGAGAAACAGCCGCAGGACCCGTTCGCCCAGCGCCTTCCGGTCATGCCCCACCGCCTCGATGGCGGCGATCTCTCCGGCCGGAATGCCCTCCGCCCAGCCGAGGGTCATGACCCGGCGCGACGACAGGAACCACTGGACGGAGGGCACGCGGAACCCGTCGTCCTTGGCCGTGTTCGCCGCGAATTCGGCCGCGCTCGAGGTTTCGAGCCTCAGATCGAGCTCGCCCGTGACGACGCCCTCGAAATGCCTGATGACGTCGGTCGGACGCAGCCGCCGGGTCGAGGGAGCGAGAAGCTCGATCAGCCATGCGGCGAAGTAGAAGGCGTCGATGTCCTTTCGAAAGGCCTTCTCGATTCCAGGGCGCAGCACCTTGACCGCGACCTGCTCGCCCGTGTCCGCCAGACGCGCCCGGTGAACCTGGGCGATGGATGCAGCCGCCACTGGCTCGCTGAATTCGGAGAAAAGCGCATCGCACCGGACATCGAGTTCCTCCTCGACCGTCTTCTTCGCAACCGGTGTCGGGAAAGGCGGCAACTTGTCCTGAAGGACGCGAAGCTGCATGGCAAGCTCATCGCCCACGACGTCCGGCCGCGTCGACAGGATCTGGCCGAACTTGATGTAGGCCGGACCGAGCGCGGTCAGGGCGCGCGTCGCCGGCGGCTGCGACGGATCGCCCTTGTAGCCGAGCCAGGCGAACGGGAGCCCGAGAACGCGCGCCGCGATCCGCAGGCTCGGCGGTGCGCGGAACGCGTCGAGCACGACCTTCATCGCGCCCGTCCGCTCGAGCGTCGCGCCGGTCCGGACGAGGCGCCAGATGTTGTGCGGACCCCGCACCTAGAGCTTCCACCCCGAATGCAGCGCGGCTATCCCCATGCTCAGGTTGCGGTACTTGACCTGATCGAAGCCTGCGTCGCGGATCATCTCCGCGAAGCGTTCCTGATCGGGAAACTTCCGGATCGACTCGACGAGATACCTGTAGCTTTCGCGATCGTTGGCGATGACCTGCCCCATGGCCGGGATGACGTTGAACGAGTACCGGTCGTAGGCCCACTGAAGGCCCGGGTTCGGAAGCTGCGAGAATTCGAGCACCATGAGCCGGCCGCCCGGCTTGAGGACACGGTATCCCTCTTTCAGCGCGTCCCCGATCCGGGTCACGTTCCGAATGCCGAAGGAGATGGTGTAGACGTCGAAGGAGGCATTTTCGAAGGGCAGCGCCATCGCGTCTCCGACCACCCATTCGAGACGGTCGCCGAGACGCTCCGCCTCGGCCCGCTTGCGCCCCGCGTCGAGCATGGACTCCGTCATGTCGAGCACCACGGCAGACGCTTCCGGCGCCCGCCTCAGAAACCGGAAGGCGATATCTCCGGTCCCACCCGCGACATCGAGGAGGCGCTGGCCCGGCCTTGGCGCGAGCCAGTCCATCATCGCGTCCTTCCAGAGCCGGTGTATGCCGGCCGACATCACGTCGTTCATGATGTCGTAGCGCGAGGCCACATTGGTGAAGACACCGTGGACGAGCCCCGCCTTTTCCTCCTCGGCGACCTCGCGATCGCCGAAATGGGTCGTCTGTCCGCGTTCTTCGGTCATGGGCCTTGTGGTCCTTCGCAACTCGGCTTTCTTATAGACCGCTGCCTCGGGGTGACAATGCGGCGCGGCGAAAGGAGTGGCGGAAGTGCCTGAATTGCCGGAAGTCGAGACGGTTCGTCGCGGACTCCAGCCGGTCATGGAAGACCGGGTGATCCTGCGGGCCGACGTGCGGCGGCCGGACCTTCGCTGGCCTCTGCCCGAACACATGGCGGAGAGACTGGCAGGGCAGCGGGTCCTGACGCTGCGGCGACGCTCCAAATACATCCTTGCGGATCTGTCCTCGGCGGAGACCCTGATCGTGCATCTCGGGATGTCGGGCCGCATCCTGATCTCGGGCGACACGCTGGGAACCTTTCATCACGAACATCCCGCTGCCGAAAAGCACGACCACGTGATCCTGGACATGGAAGGCGGAGTGCGCGTCACCTTCAATGACGCCCGCCGCTTCGGCGCGATGGATCTCGTCGAGACCGGCCGGGTCGACGAACACTGGCTTCTCGCAGGGCTCGGCCCGGAGCCGCTGGGCAACGCATTCGACGAGGCGTACCTCGTCTCGCGGCTCAAGGGCCGGAACACGCCGATAAAGGCCGCGCTCCTCGATCAGCGGGTCGTGGCGGGGCTCGGCAACATCTACGTCTGCGAGGCGCTGCATCGGGCGGGCATCTCGCCGAAGCGCAAGGCGGGCCGAATCTCCGAGGCGCGGCTCCGCAAGCTGGTTCCGGTGATCCGCGACGTGCTGCGCGAGGCGATCGCGGCGGGCGGGTCGTCGCTCCGGGACTATCGGCAGACGGACGGAGACCTGGGGTACTTCCAACACACCTTCCGCGTCTATGACAGGGAGGGACAGCCCTGCGTCACCCCCGGATGCACCGGCACCGTGGCGCGCGTCGTCCAGTCAGGCCGCTCGTCCTTCTATTGCCCGGTCTGCCAAAGATAGCTTGATCCATCCCTCAGGGCTGGTAGGTGTCGGCGTCGACCATAACAGCGAAAGCCGGTGGAATGGCCTACAAGAGCATCATCGTCGAACTCGACGACCACGTCTCGCTCATCAAGCTCAATCGCCCCGACGCCATGAACGCCCTCAATACCGAGCTCCTCGGAGAACTCGGCGAGGCGCTGCGCGAGGCCGACGAGAACGAGAAGGTCCGGTGCATCGTCATCACCGGCTCCGAAAAGGCGTTCGCGGCGGGGGCGGACATCAAGCAGATGTCCGAGAAGACCTTCGTCGAAGTCTTCAGCCGCGACCTCTTCGGGCCGGAGACGGAGCAGATCCTCAGATGCCGCAAGCCGATCATCGCGGCTGTCGCGGGCTATGCGCTGGGCGGCGGGTGCGAGCTTGCCATGATGTGCGACTTCATCATCGCCGCCGACAACGCGAAGTTCGGCCAGCCCGAGATCAACCTCGGCGTGGTCGCCGGGATCGGCGGCACCCAGCGGCTGACACGGTTCGTGGGCAAGTCCAAGTCGATGGAAATGCATCTCACCGGCCGCTTCATGGATGCCGAGGAGGCCGAGAGAGCGGGTCTCGTGAGCCGTGTCGTTCCCGCGAAGACGCTGATGGAAGAGGTCATGGCGACGGCCAACAAGATTGCCGAAAAATCCGCGCTGACCGCCATGGCCGTCAAGGAAGCGGTGAACCGGAGTTACGAGACGACACTCACCGAGGGGCTCCTGTTCGAGCGCCGCCTGTTCCATGCGCTCTTCGCGACCGAAGACCAGACCGAGGGGATGGCCGCCTTTCTCGACAAGCGCGAAGCCCAGTTTCGGGACAGGTGACGCCGTTCGGCGGCTTTGGGGCTTCCCTTCCGACGCGTTTTGCCCTAATGGCCCCTGCCATACATGCGCGCGAGACCCGCTCAGGTCAGAATCGGCCGGTTCATGAAACCCGGCGTCGGGCTCTTGGCGTGCTTTTGACAGACACCAACCCGCGAAGGGAACCGAACAATGGCCAATACCCCGCAATCGAGAAAACGCGCTCGTCAGAACGCGCGCCGCCACGACGTCAACAAGGCGCGGCGCTCGCGCATTCGCACCTTCCTGCGGAAGGTCGAGGAAGCCATCGCCTCCGGTGATCAGAGCGCGGCGCAGACGGCGGCCGACAACGGTGATGCGGCCGAGGCCATCCGCCTGCTCGACCGTGTGCAGCGGCGCGAGGACCTCAACAGCTACGAACTCGCCCAGCTCTACAATTTCTACGCCTTCATCTATTACTCGCAGGACGAGTACGACAAGAGCGTCGAGGCCTACCGCAACCTGCTCGCGCAGCCGGACATTCCCGAGGCGCTGGAAATCAGCACGCTCTACGGCATCGCACAGCTCTCGCTGGTCACCGAGGATTACGCTGGTGCGGCATCGTACCTGGAGCGCTGGTTCCGTCTGGTGCCCGATGCGGGCCCGGACGCCTACGTGCTCTTGTCACAGGCCTACTACCAGCAGGGCGAACACGAAAAGGCGTTGCGCCCGTTGAACACGGCCATGAAACTCGCCCGCGAGCAGGACCAGCCCATCAAGGAAAACTGGTGGCTCATGTCGCGGGCGCTCAACTTCGAACTGGGTC
>CAYTBD010000120.1:6584-6694 GCA_964435755.1 uncultured Rhodobacterales bacterium | reverse complement strand
GCCGGCGGCGAGGAAGTTGATCGCGACGCCCGAGATCAGCTGGTTGCCGCGAAAGGTGATCGAGGCAAGCCCGTGGATCGCCGACAGCGCGACCGAGGCCGCGGTTCCCG
>CAYTBD010000120.1:0-6574 GCA_964435755.1 uncultured Rhodobacterales bacterium | reverse complement strand
GAAGAAGGCGGCGGCCAGCATCTTGCCCTCCAGCCCGATGTCGAAGATGCCGGAGCGTTCCGAGAAGAGGCCGGCGAGACAGGCCAGCAGGAGCGGCGTGGCGAGCCGCACGGTGGAGTCGAGCACCTGCAGGGCGGTGAGGAAATCCATCTGCGCGCGCCCCCTATTCCGCCGGTTCCGCCCGGCGCGCGCGGCGCCGGCGCGCGGCCATGAAGGTGCGCTCCAGCGGCATCCGCACCATGTTGTCGAGCGCGCCGGTGAAGAGGATCACCAGCGCCTGGATCACGACGATCAGTTCGCGGGGGACACTTGTCCAGAGGCTGAGTTCGGCGCCACCCTGATAGAGGAAGCCGAAGAGAATCGCGGCGAGGAAGATGCCGAAGGGATGGCTGCGCCCCATGAGCGCCACCGCGATTCCGATGAAGCCGGCGCCTTCGACCGAGTTGAGCACCAGCCGTTCGGCCTCGCCCATGACGTTGTTGATCGCCATCAGCCCGGCGAGACCGCCGGAGATCAGCATGGCGATCATGGTGATCTTGACCGGGCTGATGCCGGCGTAGATCGCCGCAGGCTCGGAATGCCCGAGCGCGCGGATCTCGTAGCCGAGCCGGGTCCGCCAGATCAGGAGCCAGACGAGCACGCAGGCGAGGATCGCGACGAAAAGCGTGACATTGGCGGGAGCGCCCCGGAACAGGGTCAGCCCGAAGAACGAGAAGAACTCGTTGAGCGTGGGCAGGTGCGTGGCGGGCGGGAAGTTGGCGCTGGCCGGATCCATCTGGCCGGTGGGACGCAGGACGTTCACGAGCATGTAGTTCAGAAGCGAGGCGCCGATCAGATTGAACATGATCGTCGTGATGACGATGTGGCTTCCGCGTTTGGCCTGCAGATAGGCGGGGATGGCCGCCCATGCCGCTCCGAACATCGCCCCCATCGCCGCCGCGCCGAGGAGAGCGAGGGTCCAGTGCGGCCAGGGGATGAACAGCGCGGCGAGCGCCACGCCGAGACCGCCGAGAAGCGCCTGCCCTTCGCCGCCGATGTTGAAGAGACCCGCGTGGAAGGCGATGGCGAAGGCGAGCCCCGTGAACATGAAGTTCGTGGCGTAGTAGAGCGTGTAGCCCCAGCCGTAGGTCGATCCGAGCGCCCCGGTGACCATGACTCGCACCGCATCCACCGGGTTTTCGCCGATCGCCAGGATCACGAGGCCCGACAGGATGAAGGCAATCGTCAGGCTGATGAGCGGGATGACGACGACGTCGACCCAGGCCGGCATCTTCTGCATCTAGTGTCTCCCGGTGCCGGCGCGGGCGAGTTGCGCCTCGACGGCCTCGTGGTCCGGACCGTCCGTCTCGCCGGTGATCCCGGCCATGAGAAGGCCAAGCTGGCGCTGGTCGGTTTGCGCGGGGTCGCGTTCGCCCATGATCCGGCCGTCGAACATGACCGCGATGCGGTCGGACATCGACATGATCTCGTCAAGCTCGACGGAGACGAGAAGGATCGCCTTGCCCTGGTCGCGCAGTTCGAGGATCCGCTGGTGGATGAACTCGATCGCGCCGATGTCGACGCCGCGCGTGGGCTGGCCCACGAGAAGAAGGTCCGGATTCCGTTCGATCTCGCGGGCGAGCACGATCTTCTGCTGGTTGCCGCCGGAGAAGCTCTTGGCGTCGAGCATCGGGTTCGGCGGGCGGACGTCGAACCGTTCCATCTTGGCCGCGCTCTCCGCCTTGATCGCCGCGTTGTCCATCAGGAACCGGTTCTTCTGGTAGGCCGGGTCGTGGTGGTAGCCGAAGACCATGTTCTCCCAGGCCATGTAATCCATGATGAGGCCCTCGCGCTGGCGGTCCTCGGGGACATGGGCAATGCCGCGCTCGCGGCGCGACCGGCCGTCAGAATGCTTGCCGGTGAGGTCGATCTCCTGGCCGTTGACGCGGATCGATCCCGTCCCGGTCGTATAGCCGCCCAGAAGCTCCAGCAGCTCGGACTGGCCGTTTCCCGCGACCCCGGCGAGCCCGAGGATCTCGCCCGCGCGAACGGTGAGATCGATGCCCTTGAGCCGCTCGACGCCGTCTTCATCGACCACCCGCAGGTTCTCGATCTCGAGGACGGTCTTCCCCGGATTGGCCGGCTTCTTGTCGACGCGGAGAAGCACCTTGCGGCCGACCATCAACTCGGCGAGCTGTTCCGCACTGGTGTCTGCCGTCTTGACCGTCGCCGTCATCTCGCCGCGGCGCATGACGCTGACGGTGTCGGTGATGGCCATGATCTCGCGCAGCTTGTGGGTAATGAGGACGATCGTCTTCCCTTCGGCGCGCAGGTTTTCCAGGATGCGGAAGAGGTGGTCGGCCTCGGCGGGGGTCAGCACACCGGTGGGCTCGTCGAGGATCAGGATCTCGGCCTGACGGTAGAGTGCTTTCAGGATTTCGACGCGCTGCTGCATGCCGACGCCGATCTCCTCGATCAGGGCGTCGGGGTCGACCGACAGTTCGTATTCGTCGGAAAGCTGCTTCAGGAGCGTCCGCGCCTTGGCGAGCGACGGGCGCAGGAGTGCGCCTTCCTCGGCGCCGAGGATTACGTTTTCGAGAACCGTGAAGTTCTGGACGAGCTTGAAATGCTGGAACACCATGCCGATGCCGGCGCGGATCGCGGCCTGGCTGTCGGGGATCTCGATCCTCTCGCCACGGATGAAGATCTCGCCCGCGTCGGCCTTGTAGAAGCCGTAGAGGATCGACATGAGCGTCGATTTGCCGGCGCCGTTCTCGCCAATGATGCCGTGGATCGTTCCCGGCATGACGCGGATGGATATGTCCTTGTTCGCCTGCACCGGGCCGAAGGCCTTCGAGATGCCGCGAAGTTCAATGGCTGGGGCGGCCGCGTCCGGCCGCCCCGTATGTGGGTGATCGCTCACGCGCGGCTCAGAAAGTGAGAGCCGGGCAGCTGTCGTCGGACGAGTAGTCGTGCACCTCGATCTCACCCGCGATGATCGCGGCCTTGGCTTCCTCGACAGCCGCCTGCATCTCGTCGGAGACGAGGTCGGCGTTGTGCTCGTCGAGCGCCCAGCCCACGCCCTCTTCGGCGAGGCCGAGCACCTGGACGCCGGTCTCGAGGTCGGCGCCTGCCGACATCGCATCGAACACGGCGACATCGACGCGCTTGAGCATCGAGGTCAGGACCGAGCCCGGGTGGAGGTAGTTCTGGTTCGAGTCGACACCGATCGCGTAGATGCCCTCGTCCGCAGCAGCCTGAAGCACGCCGAGGCCGGTGCCGCCAGCCGCGGCATAGACCACGTCGGCGCCCTGGCTGATCTGCGCCTTGGTGAGTTCGCCGCCCTTCACCGGGTCATTCCAGGCGGCAGGCGTCGTGCCCGTCATGTTGGCGATGATCTCCGCGTCCGGGTCGACTGCCTTGACCCCTTGCGCATAGCCGCAGGCGAACTTGCGGATGAGCGGGATGTCCATGCCGCCCACAAAGCCGACGGTGTCGGTTTCGGACGCCATAGCGGCGAGCATGCCGACGAGGTAGGAGCCTTCATGCTCCTTGAAGAGCACCGAGAGGACATTCGGATGCTCCGCGGGGTCGACGAAGCCGTCGATGGTGACGAACTTGGTGTCGGGATAATCGGGTGCCACATTCGAGATCGGGCCGGCCTGCGCGAAGCCTGTCGTCACGATCGGGTTGAACCCTGCTTCGGCGAAGCGGCGGAGCGCCTGTTCGCGCTGGGCTTCCGAGCTGATCTCGAGATCGCGGTAGGAGCCGCCCGTTTCCTCGGCGAACCGCTCGGCGCCGCGATAGGCGGCCTCGTTGAACGACTTGTCGAACTTGCCTCCGAGGTCGTAGATCAGCGCCGGTTCAGCCAGCGCCGAGCCGGCCGAAAGGGCGAGCGCGGCAGCCGCGCCGAGAAGTTTCGTCATATGATTCATCGTTTGCTCCCAGTTGGCTTTGTCTTCGGCCGGGCGGCCCACCGCCGTCCCAACCCGGCGCGATGGAGTCGCGCCAGATCATCGGCAATTAAGGCGTGAGGGGTCGGGAAGGGTCAATAGCTTTCTAGGCGCGGCGCGGCCCGTTCCCCATGCGTTCGCCGCGTTTTTCCGGCGTGACGCAAGGTCAGGCGCCGTCGACGATTTTCCGGTAGACGAGCGCATCGACGCGGCGCCCTTCGGGTGTCCTGTAGTAGCCCGCCCTGAGGCCGCTTCGGACATAGCCCGCCCCTTCGTAGAGAGCGATCGCCGGCATATTGTCGGCGGCAACCTCGAGATGTGCATGGCGTGCGCCGCGGTGGCTTGCGATTTCCTCGAATCCGGCAAGGCAGGCCCGGCCGATGGCCTGTCTGCGGTGGTCCGGATCGACGGCGAGCGTCAGGAGTTCCGCTTCGTCGGACACGGCGCGCCCGACGGCGAGTCCCTTGACCGAACCGACCGTGAAGACGTTGGCCGAGGCCAGAAGCGCGCGAAACTCGTCCGCGGTCCACGGCCGGGGCGTCGTCATCACGCGGGCGTGGAGGGCCGCCATCTGCTCGGGCGTCACGGGAGGATCACGGGCGATGCGTCGCGGGAAGGCGCGGCATCGGCGGCGCGGATGTAGAGCGGGGCGGGGCGCGGCGTCGGCTCGGTTCTGCGGAGGCGTGCAAGGCGTCCGATATTGGTCACCATCTCGGCGATGGGAATGTCGTTCAGCCTGACGACCGGCGCACCCAGGCGACTGGCCTCGCTTGGCGGAACGATGCGCGGCGGGCCGGTTCCATTGCCCACGCGCTGAACGTAGGCCTGATCCCGCGGCGCATCGATGACCACCGTCGTGGGCCGTGCGGGCTCCGGACAGGCGGCCTCGAAGCCCGAAATGCCGATCGCGGGGATGCCGAGGGCAAGCGACAGCCCGCGGGCCGTCGCGACGGCAATGCGGATGCCGGTGAAGTTGCCGGGCCCGACGCCGACGCCGATCGCGTCCAGGTCGCTCCACGCGAGGCCCGCCTCCGCCAGCATCTCCTCGAGCATCGGGATCAGCCGCTCGGACTGGCCCTTTCCCATTTCCTCGACCCGCGTCAGCGGAGGTGCGTCGCCGCAAAGCAAAGCGGCCGCGCAGTGCGCGGCCGATGTGTCAATTGCGAGTATCCGCGGATCAGGCTGCAACCGGCCGAACCTCGACCACCTCGGGGATGTAATGGCGGAGCAGGTTCTCGATGCCCATCTTGAGCGTGAGCGTCGACGACGGGCAGCCCGCGCAGGCGCCCTGCATGTGCAGGTAGACTATGCCGCGGTCGAAACCGTGAAAGGTTATGTCGCCGCCATCCTGCGCCACCGCCGGGCGCACGCGGGTGTCCAGCAGTTCCTTGATCTGGTCGACGATCTCGGAGTCCGGGCCGACATGCTCGGCATGTCCCGCGGCCCCTGTGCCCTCGCCCTCGCCCTCGATCGTCGGCTGGCCGGACTGGAAGTGCTCCATGATCGCGCCGAGGATTGCCGGCTTGACGTGGTCCCACTGCACCGCCTCGGCCTTGGTCACGGTCACGAAATCCGTACCGAAGAAGACGCCTGTCACGCCCTCGACCGCGAAGATGCGGGAGGCGAGCGGCGACTTGCCAGCGGTCTCGGGGGCGGGGAAATCCGCGGTGCCCGCGTCGAGCACACTGCGCCCGGGCAGGAACTTGAGCGTCGCCGGGTTCGGCGTGGATTCTGTCTGAATGAACATTGGTGCGCTTCCTTACCGTTCCACTCGGATATGCGCCCCGCGAGACTGTAAGTCAAGGTTTGGAACGGTTCTAAACTGTCTCACGTCACCGCTTCGAGCCGTTCCTTCGACAACTCCCCGGGCACGATCGTGATCGGGACGGGAAGCGTGCCGGAGCTCTTGGAAAGCTGTGTCACAAGGGGCCCCGGGCCGCCCTTTTCCGTCCCTGCGCCGAGCACCAGAACACCGATCTCCTCATCTTCCCGGATCTGGGCGAGGATCTCGGGCACGACCTCGCCCTCGCGGATCACGAGCTCCGGATCGATGCCTTGCTTGTCTCGCATCCACTTCGCGAAGACCTCGAAATGCGCCTGGATTCGCTCCCGCGCCTCTTCCCGCATGATCTCGCCCACGCCGATCCAGTGGTTGAATTCCTCCGGCGGGATGACCGAGATGATCTGCACGCCGCCCCCGGTATTCGCCGCTCGCATCGCGGCGAACCGCATCGCGTTCAGGCATTCACGGCTGTCGTCGAGAATTACGAGAAACTTGCGCATGGAACCCTCCGGACCGCGAGGATGCCGAGCGCGGGGGCGGCGCGCAACAGATTTCCGTGCGGCCTGGCGATCCCGATTGCGGCGCGGAAACGGGAGAAAGCCTTCGACCGCGAGGAAGACGAGGCCCTGGAGCAGGCTGGCCGCCGCCGACAGGGACCGCGCGGTGCGACCAACTGGCAGAGTACGGCCTGTCATCGCATCTGCCGCCGAGGCGGCATCACTTCGCGGACAGCGCCCAGTCCCAGTAGAGGTCGCGGGTCCGGCGGGTGACGGGACCGACCTGATAGTGCGTGCCCTCGAACCCCGTCACAGGCATCACCTTGGTCGCGTTGCCTGACAGGAAAACCTCGTCCGCGGCG
>CAYTBD010000119.1:0-6705 GCA_964435755.1 uncultured Rhodobacterales bacterium | reverse complement strand
CGATCATCTCGTCCTCCGTGGCCTCGGGCCGACCGTAGAGGATGTTGTCGCGCACCGACCTGTGCAGGAGCGAGCTGTCCTGCTGCACCATGCCGATGTGGCGACGGAGACTTTCCTGCGTCACCTGCGAGATGTCCTGACCGTCGATCTCGATGCGTCCGCCGTCCGCATCGTAGAATCGCAAGAGCAGCTTCACGAGCGTCGACTTGCCCGCCCCCGACCGCCCGATAAGACCGACCCGCTCACCCGGCCGTATCGACAGGGTAATAGTCTCTATTCCGCCGAAACCCCTGCCGTAGTGGTGCGTCAATCCCCTTATGTCGATCCGTCCTTCCTTGAGATCGAGCTCCTGCGCCCCGGGATGATCCACCAGCTCGATCGGCTGAGCGATGGTCTGCATGCCTTCCTCGATCACACCCAGGTTGCGAAAGAACGACGAAAGCGCCCACATGATCCATCCGGTCATCGCATTGAGCCGCAGGGTAAGCGCGGAGGCCGCCGCGACGACTCCGAGCGTGCCGCTTCCCACGCTCCAGAGCCAGATCGCCCAGCCGACGACGCCTAGGATCAAGAGACCGTTCAGCGTCACGAGGCAGACGTCCATTACGGTGAAGATGCGCATCTCCTTCTGGAAGGTGGCGCGCGCCCTTTCGATCGCTTCCTTCGCGTAGCCGACTTCGCGATCGTGGTGGGCGAACATCTTGACCGAGTGGATATTCGTGTAGGAGTCGACGACCCGGCCTGTCACGGCGCTGCGCGCGTCCGAGGCGGCCTGCGAAGCCGGCCCGACCCGGGTGACGGTCCATCGTACGAGGGCACCGTAGAGAACGAGCCAGGCGAGAAGCGGCAGGACGAGGCGCGGATCCGAACTCGACAGCAGGATCGCGGCGCCAATCATGTAAGCCAGCGCATACGTGATGGCATCGAACAGTTGGAAAACGGCCTCGCCGGCCGCGGGCGGCGTCTGCATGATCCGATTCGCGATCCTGCCGGCGAAGTCGTTCTCGAACCATCCGACGGACTGCCGGAGAACGTGCCGGTGCGCCCGCCATCGGATCAGGGTGCCGAAGTTCGGCATGATCGCGTTGTTGAGAAGCAGGACGTCGAGCGCCTGAAGCGCCGGCCGGACCAGCACGATCAGGAGCGCGACGGACAAAAGCTCGAGCCCGTGGCTCGACCAGACGTCTCTGGGGCTGGTCTGCGACAGCACGTCCACAAGGCGACCAAGATAGCCGATCAGCCAGATCTCGACTGCCGCCACGATGATCGACATGACGGTCGTGAGCGCGAACACCCGATGAAACGGGCGCGCGTAGACGCGCATGAAGGGCCACAGACGCGTCGGCGGCCTGTCGGTCTCCTCGTACGCGACGTACGGGTCGACAAGATTTTCGAAGAAACGGAACACGGGAGGTGCCTTTCAGCTACGCCGGGGATATAGCCCAACGCGCGCTACAGGAAAACCATCGCCGCGGTCAGGGCGAGCGCTCCGGCCATGATCCGAATGAAGACCGTCCAGGCGGCCGGAGTCGCGAGGAGATAGGCGAGCAGTGATCCCGCCGTTGTCCAGAACAGACACACGAAGAGATTGAGGCCCGAGAAGGCGGCGCCGAGCCGGAGCGCCTCGTCCGCCGGAGCGAGCCCGGCTCCATATCCGGTGGAGGCGGCAAGGGCCACTGCCCACAGCTTAGGGTTTACCCACTGAAAGGCGACCGCTTCGGGAAAGGTGAACGGCCTATCCCGCGCGTGGGCCTCGGGCCGCAGGGTCGCATTGAAGAGCGTCCAAGCCATCCAGAGGATCCACGTGCAAGCGACGATCTGGAGTCCGGTTTGCACCGCGGGCACACGTGTGACGAGCGCGCCGATCCCGAGCCCCGTCATCCCCGCGACGATGCCGACACCGAGAATGACACCCGCCACGTGCGGGATCGTCCTGCGAAATCCGAATCGGGCGCCCGAGGCCATCAGCAGGATGACGTTCGGGCCCGGAGAGAAGAGCCCGAGGAAGACGAAGGCATAAAGCGGATCGAACGTCATTTGGGGCATCAACAGGAAAACGGCGGCCGCCGCAATCGCGTCAGGCGCGGGCCAGAAGAGCCTCGCGGTCAAGCTCGAACTCCGATCCGATCCAGAGCTGCTCCAGTTCGGCGAGCTTCCGGCCGAGTGCCGGCCCTTGCAGGTCAGGCATGAGATCCGCAGCCGTGACTGGGAGAATGGCGCCTTCCCCCTTGCGCGCCTGCAGCAGGACCATCGGGTCCGGAGGTCGATTCTCGATCACGGCCCTCAGAAGCGCTATATCGACCGCGGTTTCGGTCCCGTAGCGGTAGCCGAGTTCCGGCACGCTGCGGTCACTTCCCATCTCGGCTTTCAGCGTCTCGAGCCTTCGGGTCTCCTCCTTCGACAATTTGAGTGCGCCGGGTGCGTCCTCTCCGCCGAGCACAGCAAGACGCCGCATGGCGTCGGGAGAGGCCGCGAGAGCCTCTTCAGCCGCGACGAGCGGTGCGACGAGGCTCGGATCGGCGCCCGGAAGGACACGCGCGAGCACTCCCGTCGCCGCCATGGCGGCGAGGCTGGGCGCGGGATCGGGTGCAGCGAGGAGACGCCGCATCTCGTGGCCGACGCGCTCCCGGGAAAGAGACTCTAATCCAGCCGCGTTCGCCGCGATCGGTCCAAGATCATCCGGGGCAATGCCGTCCTCTGGATGGCCATACCAGGCATGGAACCGGAAGAAGCGCAGAATCCGCAGGTAGTCCTCCCGGATACGCGCCTCGGCGTTCTCGATGAATCTCACCCGCCCTTGGGAAAGGTCCGAAAGCCCCTGTCCCAGTGGATCGATAACGGACCCGGTGCGATCGGCGTAAAGGGCGTTCATCGTGAAGTCGCGGCGTCGCGCGTCGTCGAGCTTGTGGGGCGAGAACGCGACAATGGCGCGACGGCCATCCGTTTCGACATCGCGCCGGAACGTCGTGACCTCATAGCCCCTGTGATCGGAGACAACCGTCACGGTGCCGTGGTCGATCCCGGTCGGCACGGGCCTGAGCCCCGCCGCGCCGGTCAGACGGATAACCTCATCCGGCACCGCATCGGTCGAGATGTCGATATCGGTGACGGATTGGCCCAGAAGCGCGTTTCGAACGCATCCGCCGACGAAGAAGGCCCGGTGCCCGCCGCCTTCGAGCGCGTCGAAGACGGCCTGCGTCGCCGGATCGTCGATCCAGTCTCCCTCGATCTGCGTCATTTCGGCATCCTGTCGGCCAGTACGCGCAGCATTCGCGCAGTGGCGCCCCAGATGTAATAGGGCCCCCATGGGACGGTATAGTAGTGTCTGAGGCCGCCGCGCCAGCGCCGCGACTGGACCGAAAAACGGGAAGGATCCGTCACATGATCGAATGGGGCGGTGAAGATCTCGGCCACTTCTCCAGCCTCAGGGACAGGATCGAATGAGGCACTGATCCAGCCCAGAACGGGCGTCACGGTAAAGCCGGTCACGGTTTCGTGCGGCGGCAGAGTGCCGAGCACCTCCACCGCGCCGCGTGGCAGGCCGATCTCTTCCTCCGCCTCCCTCAGCGCTGCGCCTGTCGGTCCGTCATCGCCCGGGTCGACCTTGCCGCCGGGAAAGGCGATCTGGCCGGGATGATGCTTGAGCCGGGAGGACCGCTTTGTGAGCACAACGGCGGGACACGCGCCCGCTATCACGCCGACGAGCACCCCTGCGTCCCGCAGCACCCGGTTTTCGGGGAGAACGACATCCGGGTTCAGGTCGAAGTCCGACGAGGGCGCCGAAGTCGCCTCCAGCGCCGATCTGAGCCTGTCGCGAAGATCAGTCGTCCTCATCGGGCGGATCCTCCGCCTCGAACCCGAGTGTCTTCGGGTCGAACTCGTAATGCGCGCCGCAGAACTGGCAATCGGCCGTGACGACCCCTTCGTCCGTTGTCATGTGGCCGATGTCCTTCTGCGAGTAGATCGAAAGGCTCTGACGGACCTTCTCGGCCGAACACGAACAGCCGAAAGCCACCGGCTGAGGATCGAACACCCGCGGTCCCTCTTCGTGGTAGAGCCGGACAAGCAGATCGGTGGGCTGAACGGAGGGTCCGACCAACTCGATCTCATCGACAGTGTCGAGGAGCATGTTGATCCGTGTCCAGTTCTCGGCATCATCGCCCGAGACGATGTCATCGGCCTCGAGCAGGCCCCCTTCACCCGATCCACCGCCGGTCGCGAAGGGCGACGCTTTCGGCATGTGCTGCACCATCACGCCGCCCGCGCGCCAGTTTTCCGGCCCGCCCGGCTTGGAGGACTGCCCGAAGCTCATCGCGAAGCGTGTCGGCAACTGCTCGGACTGCGCGAAATAGGTCTCTGCGCAGGACGAAAGAGAGCCTCCGGCGATCGGAGTGATCCCCTGGTAGGGCGCAGTTCCCGGACCCTGATCGATCACGATGGCGAAGTAGCCCTTCCCGATCTGGCTGAAGGGATCGGCACCGTTGTCCAGCCGCCTTGAATCGAAACTCGCATAGGCACGTATGCGGGCCGGCTCCCCGCCCTCTGTCGGCGCGTAATAGTCGGTCGCGATCAGCCGTGCAGGGCCGTCGCCGCGCACCTGAAGCGACAGCTTCCAGCGAAGCTTGATCGTCTGGCCGATCATAGCGGTCAGCAAGGCGGCCTCGGCCACCAGCGCCTCGACCGGCGTCGGGTAGTCATGCTGTGCCAGGATCCTGTCGAGCGTTCCGTCAAGCCGGGCGACCCGGCCGCGAATGTCCGCCCGGTCAAGCTGAAACGGCAGGACGGTGTCGTCCCAGGCGATCTGTGGTCCGAGAGTCATGGGGTTTCCTTGCGCGTCGCGCATTGGCATACCGCGACAATATAGGAGCGGCAAGCGAGGGTCCAAGGCGATGATCCGACGGGTTG
Source organism: uncultured Rhodobacterales bacterium (assembly GCA_964435755.1). GTDB lineage: Bacteria > Pseudomonadota > Alphaproteobacteria > Rhodobacterales > Rhodobacteraceae > DAINOF01. The sequence continues at coordinate 1,800 of CAYTBD010000119.1, read as the reverse complement.
GCGAGCCGGTCAGACGAGACATGCGTTACACGCAGAGGACTGGTGTCTACGCGATCCTGCCGCGCGGAGGCGCGCTGCTTCTGACGCACCAGGCCGCGCCCCTTCCGGAGTTCCAGCTACCGGGCGGCGGGATTGATGGCGGGGAAAGCCCGGTCGCGGCGCTCCACCGCGAAGTCTTCGAGGAGACCGGCTGGAGGATCGCGCGTCCCTTGCGGCTCGGCGCATTCCGGCGGTTTACCTACATGCCGGACTACGACCTCTGGGCCGAGAAGATCTGCCATGTCTTCCTTGCCCGCCCCGTGCGCGCTCATGGTCCCCCGACAGAGGCTGATCACACCGCCCACTGGGTCGCGGAGAACCACGCGGCCGAGATTCTGGGTAACGAGGGGGACAGGCTCTTCGTCTCACGTTTCCGGAGGCGCACGCGTCCCATGATGTTCGAGCATGATGCATGACACGTCGTCCGGCAGGTCGAGCAGACCCGAGAATCGGTCGAGTTCCCAGCCGAGCGCATCCAAGAGTTCCGGACCGGGCAGGTCGAAGGACCGTCGGATGAACGACGCGAGCCCGCCTTCTCCAAACTCCTCGCCCTCCGGACCGGGGCACTCGGTGATGCCGTCCGAGAGAAGGAGCAATCTGTCACCGTGCTCAAGATTCAGATCGAAAGAGGACCACCGTCCGCCGGCGATGAGGCCGACCGGCAAGCCTCCCTCGCCGGGCTCTTCGACACGGCCGTCGGATCTGACGACCAGAGGGCCGGGATGACCCGCCTGCGCGATCCGCACCTCCCCATTGGCGAGGTTGCAATCCGCCAGCACCATCGTGAGGTACAGGTCGGTGTCGAGTTGCGCGAGCATGAGGTCGTTCAGCCTTGCGCAGACATCCTCCGGCGGACGCATCGCGTGGCGCCCGCGGTCATCGATGGTCATGGCGATGTTCTGATCGGGAGACGTGCCACCGAGATAGCCGGCGACACGTGCCGCGAGCAACGCCGACGCGACGCCGTGACCGGACACGTCGATGGAATAGAGACCTATGCGCGAGTCGTTCACCCGAAACACGCCGACGAAGTCTCCGCCCACGTGACCGCAGGGGCGGAAGAGCAGTGAGACGCGACCTCCCTCGAAGTCGCGCACGCGCTCCGGAATGAGCGATTTCTGGAACTTGCGCGCCTCGACGAGATCGCGGTCCAGCGCGGCGTGAATGGTCTCGAGTTCCTCAAGCGCGCTGGTCAGAAGATCGTTCTTGTCCTTGAGTTCCGCCTGCATTTTGACGATCCGTTCGCCCGCGAGGAGGCGCGCGCGCAACTCGCTGCGATTGACGGGCTTGGACAGGAAATCGTCGGCACCCGATTTCAGACCCAGCGCAACGTCCTCCTTCTCACTCTTCGAGGTGAGGAGAACGAAGTATCCGTATTTGCGACGCTCGGTCTTGCGAAAGGTGCGGCAGAAGTCGACACCCGACATCCCGGGCATCATCCAGTCGCTGATGATGATGTCGACGCTCCGCCGCGAAAGCAGGTCGAGCGCCTCCGCGCCGGACCCGGCCTCGGCCACGTCATAGCCCCAGCGTTCAAGCAGGCTCGAAAGAAGTCGTCTTTGTGCCTGGCTGTCGTCGACCACGAGCACGCCGCGGCGCGGCAGACGCGCGGTGCCTGTGCCCGCGGGCTCTGATAGGGGCAGCGGATTGAGTGCCATACCTGAAAATGCTTGCCAGATGTATCCGCGGAACCGTCGGTTGCGGGCCGCTAACGCCATCTCAATACACGGGCTTTTAATGTCTCAAACTTGAGATCTTACG
>CAYTBD010000118.1:0-6733 GCA_964435755.1 uncultured Rhodobacterales bacterium | reverse complement strand
GGCGGCCGCCGCTCACGGAGCTTTGAGCGAGACGGTCTCTCCCGAGGCGACGGCGAGCCGGGCCCGCCGCGCCGGGATGCGCGACGGTGTATTCGCCGATCACCCCGATGACGTCGTTGGACAGGCCGAGATCGTGCACGCCGGGTCTCTGTCGTGCCGTTCGGGCCGGCCAGGTCCGGGTCGATGTCGAAGACCGAAGCATCTACTCCGGACAGCAAGATGATTGGTCCGTGCCCCGTCGGCCCGGGCGACAGCCCTGAACGCAGCCTCACTTTCCCGCGACACGTCCGCGTGATCCGTCTGAGGCTCCGGTTGCCCGCCACCGCAATAGCTGCGACCGCTACAGGTCATGCGCCTGTTCTTCCTCGTCTCCCTGGCCATGACGGCCTTCGCCGCCAATTCGGTGTTCAACCGAATGGCGCTCTCCAGCGGCCTCATCAGTCCGACGGATTTCGCGGCAATCCGAACCGTTTCGGGGGCCGTGATTCTCCTCGCCCTTCTGGCGCTGTTCCGCCGGCGCCCTCTGTTGTTCGCACCCGGTCGAGCGACGGGGGTTCTCTCGCTGACGGTCTACATGCTGGGGTTCTCCTTCGCCTATCGCACACTCGACACAGGTCTGGGTGCGCTCGTGCTTTTCGGCATGGTGCAGTTGACGATGTTCACGGGCGGCCTGCTGCAGGGCGAACGTATTCGCGCGCTTCGATGGGCCGGCGCGGCGATCGCCCTTTCAGGGCTCGCCGTACTTCTCTGGCCGATCGGGGCGACGGCGCCCGAGCCGGTCGGCACGGTTCTGATGGCCGCGGCCGGTGTCGGCTGGGGCGTTTATTCGCTGGCCGGGCGCGGTCCGCGCGATCCGCTGGAAGAGACGACGGCGAATTTCACCCTTGCTGCGCCGCTCACGGTGGCGCCGCTCCTGCTGATCGGCGGCGCGTTCGATGCGGAGCCCTACGGCATTCTGCTCGCCGTCCTCTCCGGCGCGGTGACCTCCGCGCTCGGCTATGCGCTCTGGTATCGGGTGCTGCCGCAACTGGCGTCCTCATCGGCCGCGGTTGCGCAACTCACCGTTCCCCTGATCGCGGCAGCGGGCGGCATTCTTCTTCTTGGCGAGGAGCCGAGCGCACGCTTCGCGGTGGCGAGCCTGCTCGTGCTCGGGGGCGTCGGCTTGTCCACCTCCGCGCGATGGCTCCGCGATTGACCGATCAGCTTGTCGTGGAGGCCATGCGGGCCGAGGGGCATACGTCGCTCGGAGCAATCGCGGCAGAACTCAATCCAAGGAGAATGATGACCCCCCGCGGCGGGCGATGGCATGTCTCGAACGTCAGGGCCCTTCTCGCACGCATGAACCTGCCCGAGCGTTCTCAATTGATCGCCTCATTGGCGAGGAGTTCCCGGCCAGCAGCATCCCCGATGGACTCGACGCACGCCGGGTCTATTCTGGGGATCTAAATCATGCTCCTTGGAGAGGCTCGGTGAAAGGCCGCAAGGACCCGCTCTTGCCCGAAGGGACTGTCCTGCTGCTCGATGGGGGCATCGGGACCGAGCTCCAGAAACGCGGTGTGCCGATGACCACGCAATCGTGGTGCGGGCCGGTGCCCGTCGAGCACCTGCCGACGCTGGAAGCGATTCACCGCGACTACATCGCGGCCGGCGCCGACATCATCACCGCCAATACCTACTCCACCTCGCGACTGCTGCTCGATCTGGACGGCATTGGCGAGGAATTCGATCGGATCAATCGGTCTGCCGTTCGAGCTGCCATGACGGCCCGCGACACTGGCGGTCGCAAGGGCATTCTCGTTGCCGGTTCCCTCTCTCATCGCGGTCCGATCGCGCGCGGCACGGCAAGTCCGGACCCGGCCGGCGCCGCCGCGCCCGAAAAGATGGCGGCGGCCTTGCGCGAACTCGCCTGTCTGCTGCGTGACGAGGGCTGCGACCTGATACTGCTGGAGATGATGTACGATCCGCTGCGGATCCCGCTGGTCCTCGACGCGGCTGTGGAGAGCGACCTGCCGATCTGGGTCGGGTTCTCGGCCCGCAGGGCCGACGACGGGCGTGTTCTGAGCTTCGATCCTGCCAGCGAGACACCTTTCGAAGAGATCGTTTCCGTTCTGCGATCGTACGAGGTTGCGGTGGCCGGTGTCATGCACACGCCGTCCGATCTCGTCTCGGACGCGCTCGATATCCTGAAAGGTGCCTTCGACGGACCGCTTCTGGCCTATCCAGACTCCGGATACTTCCGATCTCCCCACTGGCAGTTCGAGGACGTGATCAGCCCGGAAGAGTTGTGCTCTTTTGCCGAGACATGGATTGCTCAGGGCGTCCAGGTCGTCGGAGGCTGTTGCGGCCTCGGCCCGGAGCACATCGCCGCGCTCGCACCTCTCCGGCGGCAAGGGAGAAGTCCCTGACCATCCATCCGCGCCGAACTGCCCATCCGAACCGGCCGCAAGCCGAAGGAAGCTGCGGGCGTCGCAATGCTGGGCGCGGCCGGCGTCGAGGTGGCGCGGCAGGTGCTGGCCGAGACGCGAGGCGCCATCCTGCCGCTGGTCCCGTGTCTCGACACGCTGCGCTGGGTGTGCATCGCGGTCAGGCGCCGCCCCGGCGACTCGCTGAACGAATTCACTTGACGGGATCGTAGTGGGCTCCCGGAACAGTGGCTCCCACCAGCGTCCGTTGTCGACCCGTTTGGCCCGCATCCTGACCTTTGGCTACGTCGCGTCCACCGCCGGCAACTGCGATGACTTCACCACCGGCGGTCGTGTGGTGATCGTCGGCGGTAAGAGTTCGGGCACCCGGTCATCCCGGGGTCCAGGGGTACGAGTTGGTGGTGAGTGGCATCGGTTATCTCGGCTCGCGGCGTCAACCCCGCCGCGGGCCGGGGGCCAGCGAGAGGCCCGCGCGCACGGCCCGATCCGCTGCGGGGACGGCCCGTGCGCAGGCCAGCATCAGCGCCAGCGCATGTCGGCTGCCGACCGTGGAGTCCTTCCAGGCGTGTCGAGCACCGTGATGCCGCGCGCCTCCGGGCGCTCGGACCGCCTACCAGACCTGCTCCGGCGACAGGGGCGGGCGCGTCATGTTCAATGCGCCGAGGACGCGCAACCTGGCGTGTGCGGCTTCGGCGAGGGCGTGGCAATCGGCCAGAGCCTCGGCGAAGCAGGCGTCGCTGAACGCTCCCAGCACCTGCGCCGCGAGACCGTCTTCGCCCGCATCCAGCAGCACAGAGGCGGCGCGCAGGACGTCCGGCAACCGAGCATTGTGGTTTGCCTCGGTCGCGCGCCAGTGGGTCCAGACTTCCGTCAGAATCGGGTCGGTTTTCTGGAACGCCAGGTGCATCAGCCGCTTGAATTCGAAGACGGCTGAGGGGCCGGTCTCGATTCCCTGCGGAACAAGCGACACGGTGTCGGGATCCTTGTCTTCCTTGCGACGGTCGAGGAAACGATGGCTTTCGCCGGTGGTGAGGTAGCGATGCTGGCGATAGGCGGGTGGCACGGAGCGCTGACCGAGAAAGACGGGCAAGAGCGGCGCCGTCACCGGACCGACCGGGGCGTGCCACATCATGCGCAGCGCGTCTCGGGCCGGATGAGCGAGCGGGACGACCTGGCCATAGCCTGCGGTGTCGCCGGTCAGGCGTTCGGTACAGATCGACCAGAAGACATCCCTTAGACCGATCTTTTCGGGCCGCGAGGCACGTTCGCGCATCTCCTCCTCGATCCAGATCACGCCGTCCCAACGATGCTTGCCGTCGCCGTAGACGCGGTTGACGTGGAACGGACCTTCGTCCGGCGACCACCACCCGCGTTCGCGGGCGGTATCGAAGAAATGGGGCGGGAACAGGAAGTCTTCGTTGGGCGCGCCGGGGATTTCACCGATATAGCCGGGACGCGAGGCGCGGATGCTGTCGGGGCCCAGCCGTTCGGCGCACCAGAGGCCCTTGCCGCCGGCGAATTCGATCACCACCCAGGCCTCGTCGGGATCGGCGATGATGTGGGAATTGCCGCCATAGGTGGAGTAGCCATGCTCCGCTATGAGCCGCCCGATCAGCTCCACGCCGTCGCGCGCGGTGCGCGCGCGCTCCACGACGATGCGCGCGAGGTCGGAGTAGTTCGGCCCGGTCTGGTCCCCGGGCGTCATGGCGATCAGCTCCGCCCGCGAGGTGGACCAGATGTCGCGCACCGCCACACCACATTCGTTCAGCCCGCCATTGGTCAGCGGGGCCGGCACGCCGAGGTAGTAGCTGTAGCTTACGCGCATGTTGCGCAGGGTCTCGCGGGCCTGCGGGATCTCGGTGAGGTGACCGGGCATGTCCGCCTCGGGCGTGACGCCGACCGTGAGGCGGCTGCCCTCCCGATGCGTCGCGCGCGGGCAGATCTCCAGCCAGTGACTGCTGGGCTCGTCTCCGTAACCGGCGAGATAGGCCAGCCCATCGGCTGTGTGGTTGCGCCCGATGTAGATACCGTAGCTCATGTCCCGATCCCGTCGCCGTTCATCAGTGCAACGGGAAGTGACATGCATGGCGGCGCCCGTCCGCCGTCGTCACATGAGCCGGTTTCTCGGCCCGGCAGCGATCCTGCGCCAGAGGACACCGCGCCGCGAAATCGCAGCCTTTCGGCCGGTTGAGCAGGCTTGGCACTTCGCCGGAAATGGATACGTGCGTGCGTCGACGGTCCGGATCGGGCTGCGGCACGCCGTCGACCAGCGCGCGGGTGTAGGGGTGGACCGGGCGGGCGAAGACCTCCGCGGTGCGGCCCTCTTCCACGATGCGCCCAAGATACATGATGGCCAGGCGGTCGGCGATATGGCGCACCACCGGCAGGTTGTGGGTAATGATCAGGTAGCCGAGCCCGTGTTCGGCCTGAAGGTCGGCCATCAGGTTGAGGATCTCGCCCTGCACCGATACGTCGAGCCCCGCCGTCGGCTCGTCGGCAATGATCAGCTTGGGGTTCAGGGCCAGCGCGCGCGCCACGCCGACGCGCCGCGCCTGTCCGCCGGACAACTCGTGCGGATAGCGCGACAGGAAGGGTTTCGGAAGGCGCACCATCTCGGCCAGCCGTTCGGCCTCCGCGTCCAGGTCGACTCCGGTCACGCCGTGGATCTGGAACGGCTCGGTGATCAGGGCGCGCACGGATTTGCGCGGGGAGAGCGAACCCACGGGGTCCTGGAACATCATCGCCATGTCCCGGCGCAGCGGCTTGAACCGGGATTCGGGCATGTTGTGGGTGTCCTGCCCTTCGAAGCGCACGCGCCCGGCTTGCGCCGGGACGAGGTTGAGCACGGTGCGCCCCAGAGTCGTCTTCCCCGACCCGCTTTCGCCGACCAGCCCGACGGTCTCGCCGGGGGCCACGCTGAGGCTGACGTCGAGGACCGCGTCGACATGGCGTTGCGTGATCCCCTTGAGGCGCGCGCGCAAGCGGCCCACGGTTTCGAACTGTACGTTGAGGTCGGACACGTCGAGCAGCGGGTCGTCGCGTCTGACGCGGGCGGGCTTTTTCGCACTCGCTTCACCCTGTCCCACGGTCGTCACGTGCAAGGGCGGTGGCCAGTCGGGGTCCTGGTGCGGCCCGCCCAGCAGGTGACACCGCGCGAAGCTCATGCCGCCACGGGCGACATCGGGGGGCGTTTTCTCGCGGCAGATCGGCATGGCACGCTGGCAGCGCGGCGCGTAGACGCAGCCTGACAGGGACCGGGTCAGGTCCGGGATGTCTCCGGGAATGACAGGAAGCTTGCGCGAGACATCGTCGATCCGCGCCGGATCGCATTCCAGCAACGCGCGCGTATAGGGGTGCTGCGCGTTGTGGAAGATCTCGCGCACGTCGCCCGCTTCGATCACCTCGCCCGCATACATCACGACCACGTCGTCGCAGAGTTCGGCGATCAGACCCAGGTTGTGGGACACGACAACCACGGTCGCATCCAGCTCCTTTTGCAGGTCCTGCAGCAGGTGAATGATCTGCGCCTCCATCGTCACGTCGAGCGCCGTGGTCGGTTCATCCGCCAGCAGGAGCTGCGGCCCGGTAAGAAGCGCCATCGCGATGCCCGCGCGCTGGCGCATGCCGCCCGAGAAATGGTGCGGGTACTGGTCGATGCGCTTGTCGGGATCGGGAATCCCGACCTTGCCCAGCATCTCCACCGCCATGCGCCGTTTCTCGGCCGTCGAGGCGTTGGGACGCCGGTAGAGCACGTCGCGCATCTGCGTGCCGTAGGTCAGCACGGGGATCTGGCTGGTCATCGGGTCCTGGAAGACGACCGAGATCTCTTCGCCGCGCGTGGCGCGCAGCTGGGTTTCGGTGGCATGCAGCAGGTCGCGCTGCCCGAACAGAACCTCGCCGCCCGTGACCTCGGCGTTCTTGGCCAGCAGCCCCAGAAGCGCCCACAGAACAGTGGACTTGCCCGACCCGCTTTCGCCAACGATGCCCACGATCCGGTTTTTCCGGATCGGAAAGGTGATGTCGCGCAGCGCCTTGACCCGGCCCCGTGGGGTGCGGAAATCGACCGACAGGTTGCGGATGTCGAGCAGAGTCTCGGGCGCGTGTGTGGCATCCTTGGGCATGTCAGCGTCCTTTTCCCATGCGTGGATCGAAAACGTCGCGCAGCGCCTCGCCGAGGAAGGTGAAACCCAGCGTGGTCAGGATCAGCGGGATACCTCCGGCGACCACCATCCACGGCGCATCCCGGATCACCAGGTAGCCTTCGTTCAGGATCGTGCCCCAGCTTGCCGTTGGCGGCAGCACGCCCAGCC
>CAYTBD010000117.1:270-6766 GCA_964435755.1 uncultured Rhodobacterales bacterium | reverse complement strand
CAGGGCACCGTCACGCCGCAGACCCAGCTCTTCGTCGACGACCCCGAGAAGGGCTCGTCGCTCTGGTGCCTCGCGGTCGCCCCCCAAGCCCCGCATCCGGGCATCGGCGAGAGTCTTGTTCGCCGCCTCGCCGAACACTTCAAGGCGCGCGGCGCGGCGTTCATGGATCTGTCGGTGATGCACGACAATGCGGAGGCGATCCGGCTTTACGAAAAGCTGGGGTTCCGCCGCATACAAGCGTTCACGATCAAGCGAAAGAACCCGATCAACGAGCCGCTCTTCGTTGGCGAGACGGGAACGGAGGGCTTCAATCCCTACGCCCAGATCATCGTGAACGAGGCCCGACGACGCGGGATCACCGTGAAGCCGATCGATGCGGAGGCAGGCTACTTCGAACTTCGCTTCGGCGGCCGCCGCATCCGCTGCAGGGAGGCGCTGAGCGAATTGACCTCGGCCGTCGCGATGTCGATCTGCGACGACAAGCGGGTCACGCGCAGGATCGTGGGCAATGCGGGCGTGGAGGTGGCGGAAGAGGCCGAAGCCGACACGCCGGAGGCGCGGGCCGCCCTGCTCGAAAAGCACGGATCCGTCGTCGTGAAGCCGGCCCGCGGCGAGATGGGCAATGGCGTTTCGGTGGACCTCAGGACTCCCGAGGAAGTCGAGAAGGCCGTCGACTGGGCGCGCACGTTTTCAAGCGAGGTCGTGGTCGAGCAATACATGCCCGGCGACGATCTGCGTCTCGTGGTGATCGGCGGCCGGGTCGTGGCCACGGCGATCCGGCGGCCGGCGGCGATTGTCGGCGACGGGATGCGCAGGGCCCGCGATCTCATCGACTCGCAGAGCCGCCGCCGTGCCGCCGCGACGGGCGGCGAAAGCCGGATCCCGATCGACGACGAGACCGAGCGCTGCCTCAGCAACGCGGGTTATGGCTTTGACGATGTCGTTCCCGAGGGCGTCGAGGTAAAGGTAAGGAAGACGGCGAACCTCCATACCGGCGGCGTGATCCTAGACGCGACCGGCGAGACCCATCCGGCGCTGATCGACGCGGCGATCCGGGCGGCAAAGGCGATCGACATACCCGTCACCGGGATCGACCTCATCGTGAAGAGCCCGCGAGAGCCCGACTATGTCTTCATCGAAGCGAATGAACGCCCCGGCCTCGCCAACCACGAACCGCAGCCCACGGCGCAGCGGTTCATCGACCTGCTGTTTCCCTTGTCCGTGGGAATGCAGTCGCGCGACCTCGAGCCCGAGCCGTCGTTCGAGGGCCGCAGCTGACGTACGTACAGGACGGGCCGTCGGTTGACGCCCGCTCTGCATCCGTCATGGTGAGACTGACGGCGATGCCCCGCGCGGGACGTTGCCGGAGGGAACAGAAAGCAGGAAAAACCGGGAATGGCAGAGGACGAGGGACGTCTCGACATCGACATCGGCTATTTGCAGGACCGCCTCGCGGCGCTGCTCGAGATCCCGAGTCCCACGGGCTACACGGACAACATCGTCCGGCACGTCTGCGAGATCCTCGACTCCTTCGGCGTCGAGTACGAACTGACGCGCCGGGGCGCGATCCGCGCTCGTCTTCCAGGAGTGCAGTCCGCCGGCGCGCGCGCCATCGTCTCGCATGTCGACACGCTGGGGGCGCAGGTCAAGGCGCTCAAGGACAACGGCCGACTGGAGATCATTCCGATCGGCACCTGGTCGGCGCGCTTCGCTGAAGGCGCACGAGCCACGATCTTCACCGGACGCGGATCCTATCGAGGCACGATCCTGTCGCTCAAGGCATCGGGCCACACCTTCGGTGAGGGGGTGGATGAGTGGCCGATCGGCTGGGACTATGTCGAGTTGCGGGTCGACGCGCGTTCGATGGACACCGACGATCTCCATTCGCTGGGCATCGAGATCGGAGACATCGTCGCCATCGACCCGCAGCCGGAGTTCATCGACAATGGATTCATCGTCTCGCGGCACCTCGACAACAAGGCCGGCGTCGCGGTCATGCTGGCCGCCCTGAAGGCGCTCGTCGATGCCCCGCCGCCGCCGGTCGACATCTACTGGCTTTTCACGATTGCCGAGGAGGTTGGCCACGGCGCCGCCGCGATCCTCCTGCCCGAGATCGCGTCGATGGTGGCGGTCGACAACGGCACGTCGGCCCCCGGCCAGAACTCGTCCGAGTTCGGCGTCACCCTCTCGATGGCCGACATGAGCGGTCCGTTCGACTATCACCTGACGCGCAAGCTTGCCGATCTTTGTACCGAGAACGACATCGGCTACCGAAAGGACGTGTTCCGCCACTACCGCTCGGACAGTGCCTCGGCGATCGAGGCCGGGGCCGACGTGCGCACCGCGCTCGCCACCTTCGGCGTCGACGCGAGCCATGGCTACGAGCGCATCCACATGCACGCGCTTCGCTCGCTCGCGGAGCTTCTGACGGCCTTCTCCCGCAGTAGCGTGGAGATCACACGGGACGAGCGGACGATGGGCGATCTTGAGGGGTTCACCCGCCAGCCGATGGAGCCCGCCGAACCGGATGCCGACGACGCGGCGGAGTGGACGGAGAGGAGCTAGCCGCCGCCGGGGCTCTCTGGCAGGAATTGGCGCTGAACGATGCTCTCCTGGTCACGCATCACGTCCTGAGCGGTGATCATGTGCGCGCGCATGATCGACCGCGCCGCCCCCACGTCGCCGGCGCGAAGAGCCTGGATCAGACGCACCTGATAGTCCCGCCCCTTGCGACGGAAGTCTGGGATGCGTCGTCGGTAGATCTTCCGGCAGATGGTCAGGTCCTTCAGGAGACTGATGAGAAAGCGGCACTGGAACCGGAGCAGCGGGTTCGGCGAGAACGACGCGAGGATTTCATGGAAGGTCAGTTCCGCGATCCGCTGCGTTTCGAGTTGCTCGATCGTCTCGGGCGGCTCCTCATAGACCGCCAGAACCTCCTCGAGTTGACGGATCTGGTCTTCGGTGAGGTTTCCGGCCAGCTGCGACGCCAGCAGAGGTTCGAGAACCCGGCGCAGGTCGTAGATGTCGGAGATTCCGATCTCGTTGAAATAGAAGTAGTTGCCGAGGAGCGCCTTGGCGCGCGCCTCCGACACCTCGTTGACGAAAGCGCCGCCGCCCGGTCCGGTGCGCGTGCGGATCAGACCCTGCGCCTCGAGCACGCGCAGCGCCTCGCGGATCGTGCCCTTGGCCATGCCGAAATGCGCCATGAGATCGGCCTCGGCCGGAAGACGGTCGCCCGGCTGCATCCCGCGGTCGACGACCCACTCCTTGATGGCGGCCGCGGCGCGCTGCGGGCGGCTCATCCGGGGGATGTCAGCGGACGGGATGGTGGCAGGCGGTGTAGTGTCCGGGGCCATGATGCGTGAACTCGGGTCTGACGGTGCGGCAGGTGTCGGTCGCCGCCGGACAGCGCTTTGCGAAGGCGCAGCCGGGCGGCGGGTCGAGCGGATCCGGAAGCTCGGCGTCGACGCCTTCCGGGGCGGAGAGCGGGCGCCCGACGGTCGGCGCACTCCGGGCGAGAAGCGCGGTATAGTGGTGCCGGGGGTGCGCGAAGATCTCGCGCGCCGGGGCAAGCTCGACGATCCGGCCGAAGTACATCACCGCGATTCGGTCGGCGACGGCCTCCACCACGGCAAGATCGTGAGTGATGAACAGGTAGGTGAGGTCGAAATCGTCCTTGAGTCGTCCGAGCAGGTTCAGCACCTGCGCCTGCACGCTCACGTCGAGCGCCGAGACGGGTTCGTCGAGGACGAGGATGCGCGGCGCGGCGGCGAGCGCGCGGGCGATGCCGATCCGCTGCGCCTGACCGCCAGAGAACTCGTGCGGGTAGCGCTCCAGGAACTCGCGCCGGAGGTTGACGGCGTCAAGGATCTCGTCGATCCGTTCGGAGCGGCGACCGGGGCCCATGCCATGCAGAAGCTTCAGCGGCGCCTCGAGGATCTGGCGGATCGTCTTTCGCGGGTTGAGAGAACTGATCGGGTCCTGGAAGACGTACTGGATCACCTTGCCGAACGCCGCCGGATCCTTGCCTGCGACCTTCGCGTAGTCCGTCCCCTCTATCTCGATCGTGCCCCGTGTCGGCGGCAGGAGTCCGACGATCATCCGGGCAAGCGTGGACTTGCCGCAGCCGGATTCGCCCACGATGCCGAGCGTCTCGCCGCGCGGGACGTCGAGGCTCGCATCCTGCACGGCATGGACCGCGGGTTTTTCACGGACGAAGATCGTGCGCCCGCCGCCGAAGCGCTTGTCGAGGTTGCGGATGGCGAGGGTCGGGGTCGTCATGCGACGCGCCCTGTTTCGGTTTCGGGGAAGAGGCACCGCACGGCGCGGTCGCCCCCGAAGGAGTCGAGCGTTATCTCGCCCTGCCGGCAGACGTCGCGCGCCTTGTCGCAGCGCGTCGCGAAGGCGCAACCGGGGGGCAGATCGTCGACGGCGGGCGGCAGGCCCGGGATCGCGTGAAGCTCGCGCTGGCCCTCTCCCAGTTCGGGGACGCAGGCGATGAGCCGGCGCGTGTAGGGGTGCGCGGGATCGGAAAGGACGTCGGGCGTGCGACCGGTCTCGACGATCCTGCCGGCGTACATCACCGCCACGCGGTCGCAGAGCTGAGCGACGACGCCGAAATCGTGGGTGATGAACAGGATGGCCACACTGCGCTCGCGCCGGAGATCGTCGAGAAGCGAGAGGATCTGCGCCTGCACCGTCACGTCGAGCGCCGTCGTCGGCTCGTCGGCGATGATGAGGTCGGGATCGTTGACCAGCGCCATCGCGATGCCGACGCGCTGACGCATCCCGCCCGAAAGCTCGTGCGGATAGTCGTCGAGCCGGTTCACGGCATTGGGGATGCGGACGGCCTCCAGCAGCTCCAGCGCCCGGCGCCGCGCCTCTGCTCCAGCGACGTCGTGGTGCGACTGGATCGCCTCCACGATCTGATCACCGATGCTGTAAAGCGGGTGGAGCGTGGAGAGCGGATCCTGGAATATGTACGAGATGCGGTCGCCCCTGAGGTCGCGGAGTTGCGAGAAGGGCGCCCCGACGATTTCATCGCCGGAGTAGCGCACCGCGCCCCCTGCGATCACGCCGGGCGGCGAGGCGACGAGGCCCATGATGGAAAGCGCCGTCACCGACTTGCCCGATCCGGATTCCCCGATGAGTCCCAGGCATTCGCCGGGCTTGACCGTCAGCGTGACGTCGTTCACCGCCTTCAGCGTCCGGGACCCGATGCGGAACTCCGTGCGCAGTTCCTGCACATCCAGAAGGCCGGGCCGCGCCGGAGGCTCCGGCACACGTCCCCTGTCGACAATCGTGCGCGCCATCGGCCGCGTCAGCGCGCCTGAGCGAAGCCGGGGGTCGAGCGCGTCGCGCACCCCGTCTCCGAGAAGGTTCACGCTCATCACGATCACGAAGATCATCAGGCCGGGAATGATCGAGGCGTGCGGGTCGGTGATGAGCGCGTTCCGCCCCTCGCCCAGCATCGAGCCGAGATCTGCAACGGGGGGCTGCGAGCCGAGACCGAGGAACGACAGGCCCGCCGTCTCGAGGATCATCCAGCCGACGGTCGTTGACATGGCGATGACGATCACCGGCAGAACGTTCGGCAGGATCTCGGAGACCATGATCCGGAGGTTCGACATGCCGGCAAGGCGCGCGGCATCCACGAACTCCTTGTGCGCCAGCGTCACGGTCACACCCCGAATGTTGCGCGCGAAGAAGGGGATGTTGACCAGAGACACCGCGATCAGCGCATTGACCAGTCCCGGCCCCAGCGCCGCCACGATGGCGAGCGCGAGCAGGATGTAGGGAAACGCCATCAGCATGTCGATGCCGCGCATCAGAAGGTTGTCGACCCGGCCGCCGTAGAAGCCCGACACGATCCCGATGACCGACCCGAAGAAGGCGGCGCCGACCGACGCGACGAGACCCACGATCAAGGACAATTGGGTCCCCCAGATGAGCCGCGAAAGGATATCCCGCCCGAGATGGTCGGTCCCCAAGAGGTGGCCCTCTGCAAAGGGCCGCAGAAATTTCTGGCTCGTGTCCTGCGCGTAGGGGTCCTGCAGCGGCAGGATCGGCGCGGCGATGGCTATCAAGACGACGAACGCAAGAAGGATCCCGCCCGCCGCCGCGAGGCGATTGCGCGCGAAGAGCTTGAGGAACGCGCCTGCGGCCGACCCTCGTGGGATGGCAGGCGGGACCGGGGCTTCGGCGACGGTCATGTCTTGACCCTCGGATCGAGCACGCTTTGCGTCACGTCGACGGCGAGGTTGAACAGCACGTAGCACGCCGCCACCACCACCACTCCGCCTTGCACGAGCAGGATGTCGCGGGTGAGGATCGCCGTGACCAGCATCCGCCCGACGCCGGGCCACTGGAACACCGTCTCGATATAGACCGCACCCGACAGGACAAAGCCCGCCTGCACCCCGATCACGGGAATGATGGACACCATGGCGGCCTTGAGCGCATGGGCCCAGACAACGCGGCTTTCCTTCACGCCCTT
>CAYTBD010000117.1:0-260 GCA_964435755.1 uncultured Rhodobacterales bacterium | reverse complement strand
ATCCTGCCGCAGCACCTCGAGCATCGCGGATCGCGACAGCCGGGCGATGACTCCCGTCGCGACGACCGCGAGAGCCGTGGCGGGCATGATGAGGTGGCGAATGAGGTCAGGCAGGTCTCCGCCGCCATAGATCGCGTACATCCCCGAGACCGGCAGCCACCGCAGGTTCACCGCGAAGACGAGGATCATCATCATGCCGAGGAAGAACGACGGGATGGAGATGCCGATGAGCACGACGAAGGTGATCGCCTTGTCGGCGA
>CAYTBD010000116.1:0-6818 GCA_964435755.1 uncultured Rhodobacterales bacterium | reverse complement strand
ACATCGCCGTGGTCAGATCGATTCTCCCCATCAGCGCGCTCCTCCTCGGTTCGTTCTTTCTCCTCTTCGCCGGCGGCATCCACGGCCTGATCCTGCCCGTCCGCGGCACCGCCGAGGGCTTCTCGGCCTTCTCCCTCGGCCTCCTCGGCACCGGCTGGGCGCTGGGCTACGTGCTAGGCTGCTTCTACACCGCCCGCCTCGTCGCCCGCGTCGGACACATCCGGTCCTTCAGCGTGATGGCGAGCCTCGCCGCGATCACCATCCTGGCCCAGCTTCTCCTGATCGACGCCTGGTCCTGGATCGCGCTCCGCGCCGTCTCGGGCTTCTGTTTCGCGGGCGCGGCGATGATCGTGGAGAGCTGGTTGTCGGAGCGGGCCGAACCGCAGACGCGGGGCCGCGTGTTCGGCATCTACACGATGGTCAATCTCGTGGCCTCGACCGCGGGACAGCTTACCCTGACCATGGGCGAAACCAGCGGCTACCTCTTCTTCGTTCTCGCCGCGATCTTCTACGCGCTTGCCCTCATTCCCACCGCGATCTCGTCGACCGCCTCGCCGCAACCGCTCGTCTCGGTTCGCATCGACCTCCGCGGCCTCTGGAAAAACTCGCCCGTCGCCGTCTTCGCGGTCTTCATGGTCGGCGTCGCGAACAGCTCCTTTGGCACCCTCGCGGCGGTCTACGGCGGGCAGATCGGCCTTACCGTCGCGGCCATCGCCCTTTTCAATGCCCTGCCGATCCTTCTCGGCGCCGTGGCGCAGATCCCGGTGGGCACGCTCTCGGACAGGGTGGACCGGCGGAAGGTCCTGATCGGGATCGCCGTCCTCGCGCTCGCGGCCGACGCCGCATTCATCGTGCTTCAGCCCGAGAGCCGCGACCTCAACCTCGTTTTCGTCGCCATCTTCGGCGCGGCGATCTACTCGATGTACCCGGTCATCATCGCCCACGCGAACGACAACGCGGACGGCAACTTCATCATCATCAGCGGCGGCCTGCTGATGGTCTTCGGCGTCGGTTCCATCGTCGGCCCCATCGCCGCGGGCGCGGCCATGTCTACCGTCGGACCCACCGGGCTCTTCATGACTATGGCGGCGGCCCATGTCCTGATCATCCTGCAGGCGATCTACCGTATCAGCCGGCGGCCGCCGGTCGCTCAGGAAGAGAAGGTCGATTTCACACCCGTCCCCGGCGTGCGCACGACCACCCCGGAAACCATTGCGCTGGCAGCGACGGAGGAAGAGGTGACGCAGGTTCTCGAGGACCAGGCAGCCGAGCAGCCGCTCGTCGGCGATCAGCCTAGGTGATCCTCTCCCCTGGCGGCGGCGAGATCGACCTGCCTCTGCCTCTCGCGGAACCTCTCCCTGTCGGACCCGGTGAACTCGCCGATGCACTGGTGACAGCTCGTTCCCGCCTCGTAGTCCGGCCGCGCCCTGTCTTCGCGGGACAAGGGACGGCGGCAGGCGTGACAAAGAACGTGGGAGCCGGCGCGGAGCCCGTGGCCCACCGACACCCTTCGGTCGAAGACGAAGCATTCGCCCTGCCAGAGGCTCTCGGTTTCGCGCACGTCCTCGAGATATTTCAGGATCCCGCCCTTGAGGTGAAACACCTCTTCGACACCGAGGGCCCTGAGGTAGTTCGTCGACTTTTCGCAGCGAATCCCCCCGGTGCAGAACATCGCGATCCTCTTGTCATGGAATCCGGCCTTGTTGGCCTCCCACCAAGCCGGAAAGTCGCTGAAGCTGGATGTACCGGGATCGACAGAGCCCTCGAACGTTCCTATCGCGACCTCGTAGGCGTTGCGGGTGTCGATGACCGCCACGTCGGGAGACGAGATGAGGTCGTTCCAGTCGGCCGGATCTACGTAGGTTCCAACCGATCTGGTCGGGTCGACATCGGGCTGCCTCATCGTCACGATCTCGCGCTTCATCCGGACTTTCATCCGATTGAACGGCATCTGCGCCGCCGGACTCTCCTTCCACTCGATGTCCGCGCACCCTGGCAGGCCGCGAATGTGCGAGAGCACGGCGTCGATCCCCTGGCGCGGTCCCGCGATCGTCCCGTTGATCCCCTCGCGGGCGAGCAGGAGGGTGCCTTTCACCCCGTGCGACACGCAAAGTTCGCGCAGCGGCACACGCAGCGCGCCGGGATCTTCGAATCGCGTGAACCTGTAGAGGGCGGCAACCGTTGGCATGGGCTGGGTCTACGCCGGGCGCGGCCAGCGTCGCAAGGCCCGGTTGACCGGCGCCCACAGGCGACCTACGCAATGGCAACCTTCGGAGACCACTCATGCGCAAAGCGAACGAAGCCCTGATCGTCATCGACGTGCAGAACGATTTCTGCCCGGGCGGGCGGCTTGCCGTCGCGCAGGGCGACGAGATCGTCGCGCCGATCAACGCTCTCCTGCCGGAATTTCCGGTCCGAGTGCTGACCCAGGATTGGCATCCCGAGGGCCATTCCTCGTTCGCCTCCTCTCACGAGGGCAAGGCGCCTTTCGAGATGATCGACATGCCCTACGGGCCGCAGATCCTCTGGCCCGATCACTGCACCATCGGCAGCGACGGCGCCGCTTTCCATCCCATGCTCGACACCGACAAGGCCGATCTGATTGTCCGCAAGGGCTTCCGGCCTCACATCGACAGCTACTCGGCCTTCTTCGAGAACGATCACGAGACGCCAACCGGCCTCGAGGGTTATCTCCGCACGCGCCGCGTAGAGAGGGTCACGCTGGTCGGTCTGGCCATGGATTTCTGCGTGAACTTCTCGGCGGTCGATGCGGCGGATCTTGGTTTCGAGGTTCGCGTGATCGAAAGCCTCTGCCGCGCGATCGACCTCGACGGGTCGCTGGCCGCGGCAAAGGAGGGGATGACGAAGGCGGGCGTCGAACTCGTCTGACATGCCGTCTTCGCAGCAACATCCGCGATGGCCATGATCGCATCGGCGGCAGCGCCGAGACGGAACAGCGGCAGGGCCATGATGCTCCGCGCGGTCGCCTCGGCGTCGCCCGCGACTGTCAGCGGTGCCCGAAACAGAACCTCGCTGCCGACCCCAGCGAGAATGATAAACAGATAAGGCTCGCCCGCCATCCATGCGGTGCTAGGCGGGTCTATAGCGTGGAAATCGGCTCGCATGACATGGACCTTCCGATTGATCTGCGGAGGGCATAACCCATGCGATACCGCTTGGTAATTTCCCCAGAACCCTGTTTCTGATATGAAATTTTGACGAGACTGTCCGGCGTCAACCGGAATCTGGACAAAGCGCGTCCCCTTCCTTACCCAAGGTCCGGCACAGGGAGCGAGACAATGGTCGATATCGCCGCGCGCGTCTGGAACCACAAGTGGAAGATCGACCCGATCGTCCGGTCCCTGATCGACAATGACTTCTACAAGCTTCTTATGTGCCAGTTCGTGTTTCACAACAGGCCCGACGTGAACGTCACGTTCAGCCTGATCAATCGCTCGACATCAATCCGCCTGGCGGACCTGATCGATGAAGGCGAGTTGCGCGAGCAACTGGATCACATCCGGTCGCTGTCTCTTGCCCGCGGCGAGTCCACCTGGCTGCGCGGCAACACCTTCTATGGCAAGCGGCAGATGTTCCGGTCCGACTTCATGGAATGGTTCGAACAACTCCGCCTGCCGCCTTACCATCTCGAGAAGAAGGACGGGCAGTACGAACTGACGTTCGAAGGCAAGTGGCCGGAGGTCATGCTCTGGGAGATTCCGGCCCTTGCCGTTCTCATGGAGCTACGCGGCCGCGCCGTTCTCCGCGACATGGGGCGGTTCGAGCTTCAGGTGCTTTACGCCCGCGCGATGACCAAACTCTGGGAGAAGGTCGAACTGCTGCGCGGCGAGGCTGGCCTCCGCATCGCCGACTTCGGCACCCGCCGCCGCCATTCGTTCCTCTGGCAGGACTGGTGCGTGCAGGCGATGATGGAGGGTCTGGGCGACGCGTTCGTCGGGACGTCCAATTGCCTGATCGCCATGCGGCGCGACATCGAGGCGATCGGGACGAACGCGCATGAACTGCCTATGGTCTACGCCGCGCTGGCCGATACCGATCGGGAGCTCGCGCAGGCCCCCTACGAGGTGCTGGCGGACTGGCACCGCGAACATGACGGCAACCTGCGGATCATCCTGCCCGACACCTACGGGTCGGAAGGCTTCCTCCGCCGGGCTCCGGACTGGCTTGCCCAGTGGACGGGAGTGCGCGTCGATTCGGGCGACCCGGTGACGGGTGCGCAGATCGCCATCGACTGGTGGACGCGGCGCGGGGAGGATCCGAAGGAGAAGCTGGTGATCTTCTCGGACGGACTCGATGCAGACAAGATCGTGTCGTTGCATCGGCGTTTCGCCGGCAAGGTTAGGGACAGCTACGGCTGGGGCACGCTTCTGACGAACGACTTCCGGGGGCTCGCCGAGGACGATGCGCTCTCCCCCTTCAGCCTGGTCTGCAAGGCGGCCAGTGCAAACGGGCGGCCGACGGTGAAGCTTTCGGATAATCCCAACAAGGCGATGGGACCGAAGGACGAGATCGAACGCTACAAGAAAGTCTTCGGAGTCGGGGCGCAGGACGCGCTGGAAGTCGTGGTCTGAGCTACTTGTGCTCGACCTTGCCCGCGACGCTTTCGTGGATGAACCGCTTGTCGCAGTAGCCGCAGTCGATCCAGCCGCGATCCTGGGGGATCGACAGCCAGACGCGCGGGTGGCCAAGCGCGCCCTCGCCGCCGTCGCACGCAATGCGCCAGCTTGATACGATTTCGGTCTCCGGCGGGTCGATGGGCATGTCTCGGGCCATGAAAAAGCTGTCTCTCGCGGGCTTCGCCTCGGGTACGGCGCATGATACGCATCCGCCCAAAGCGGACAAGAGGCGGATATGGCCGAGAACGCAATCGAAATCGAGGGGCTGCGGAAAGTCTACCGGGGAAGCGGCAAGACCGCCCCCAAGGAGGCACTGACCGGCATCGACCTCGAAGTACCGAAGGGATCGATCTTCGGACTTCTCGGCCCCAACGGCGCGGGAAAGTCGACGCTCATCAACATCATGGCGGGCCTCGTCATCAAGACGGCCGGACGGGTGCGGATCTGGGGCTTCGATCAGGACGTGAACCCGCGGCAGTCCCGCGCCTCGATCGGCGTGATGCCGCAGGAACTCAACATCGACCCGTTCTTCTCGCCGCGCGCGGCGCTCGACGTCCAGGCAGGACTCTACGGCGTGCCGAAGGCGCAGCGGCACACCGAAGAGATACTCGAAATGATCGGCCTGGCCGACAAGGCCGACGCCTATTCGCGCACTCTTTCGGGAGGTATGCGGCGGCGCCTGCTTCTCGGCAAGGCTCTGGTTCACCGGCCGCAGGTCCTCGTGCTCGACGAGCCCACGGCGGGCGTCGACATCGAACTTCGCCAGATGCTCTGGGAAAACGTGCGGCAACTCAACGCGCAGGGCATGACGATCATCCTGACGACACATTACCTCGAGGAGGCCGAGGAGATGTGCGACGAGATCGCCATCATCAATCACGGCGAGGTCGTGGCCCGCGACACCAAGACCGCATTGGTCGGGCGGCTCGACGCCAAGACGCTCGTCATCCATCCCGAGGAGATGCCGGCGCACGATCCAGATCTTCCCGAGGGCGTGGAGGTCGAGCGACGTCCGGACGGGGCGCTCGCCTTCTCCTACCGCCGGTCGAAGACATCGCCAGGCGACATTCTCGAGGCCGTCCGGGCCGCGGGGCTTCGCATCCGCGACGTGGCGACCGAGGAAGCGGATCTTCAGGACGTCTTCCTGAACCTCACCCGCACCCCGCGGGACGCCGCCTGACCATCAAGCGGCAACTTGAGCGACGAAGCTCCCGATCGCGTCAATCTCCGGGCGCGCTATCTCGTGCCCGCCCGGATGCCAGAGCGCAGTCGTCTCGGCCCCCTGCGCCTCGAACCAGCCGATCAGCGTCTGCGTCAGCGGCGCCGGGCAGATCGGATCGCGCTGCCCTGCCGTGATCAGCACCCGCCGGCCCTCAAGGCCCGGCTGTGGCGATGGCTGCCACGGAATCAGCGGATGCATCAGGATCAGGTTCTCGACGATATCGGGACGGCTCATCGCCACCGACGCGAGGATGTTGGCCCCGTTGGAATAGCCCAGACCGATCACGCGGCGCGCTTTCGCCTTTTCCTTCTCGCCTGCAAGGAATGCGGCCATCGCCTCGGTCCGCCGGGCGAGATCGTCCATGTCGTAGACCCCTTCGCCCGTTCGCCTGAAGTAGCGCAGCGCCCCCGACTCCGACACGTCGCCCCGGGGCGAGACGACGCTCGCCCCCGGCAGAATCTGTTCGGCCAAGCCGTGAAACTGACCTTCCGTTCCGCCGGTGCCGTGGAAGGTGAAGATCAGGGTGTCTCCCCCGTCCGTGCGTTTCGCGACGAAACTCACGTCAGTCCCCGATCGGCTCGAGATGCTTTTCCAGCGCCGCGCGCAGGTGGGCGTGCTGCGACGGCAGCTTCAGCGCCTCGCCAAGATGAGCGGTATCCTCGTCGCGGTCGAAGCCCGGCTCGTTCGTCGCGATCTCGAACAACACTCCGCCCGGTGTGCGGAAGTAGATCGCCCAGAAATAGTCCCTGTCGATCACGGGCGTGACCTGCCAGCCGGTATCCATCAGCGCCTCGCGCACTTCGAGCTGCCGCGCCCTGTTGTCGACGGCGAAGGCGATGTGGTGCACCGATCCCGCCCCCTGCTCGGCCGCATTCACCCCGTGCAGCGTCTCGATGTCGATTGAGTCCGCACCGTTCCCGCCGGGAACGGCGAAGCGGCGGACCGAACCTTGAGCGCCG
>CAYTBD010000115.1:0-6826 GCA_964435755.1 uncultured Rhodobacterales bacterium | reverse complement strand
TTCAAGGCGGTGCCCGGCTCGGGCTTCGCCTTCGCCCATCTCATCGCCCAGGACCGCCCGCACGAGACCGCGGCGCGGTTCCGGCTCGACCGGTTCCGGACGGGCGTGGGGCTGATGGACGAAGAAGGCACCGGCAGCCAGCACAACCTGCACTGAGGCGCATGCGGAGAGGGCAGAATTGAGTATTTGTGCCGAGATGAACGGGAGCCGGTAAGGTGAGGATTTCCTGTCCCTTCTGTGGAGAGCGCGACTCCCGCGAGTACACCTATCGCGGAGACGCCGTGGCGCTTGACCGGCCGGACCCCGAGGCCGGGTCCGAGGCCTGGGAGGCCTACCTTCACCTGCGCGACAATCCGGCGGGCGAGACGCGCGAGCTCTGGTATCACGAGCCCTGCGGCGCCTGGGTCGTGGTCACGCGGAACACCGTGACGCACGAGATCCCGGCCACCTCGGCGGCGTCCGAGGCCGCGCGATGAGGATCGACGGTAAGGGTCTCGTCGACCGCGACCATGACGTCGCCTTCGGCTTCGACGGCAGGATCTATCGCGGCTACCGGGGCGACACGCTCGCCTCGGCGCTGCTCGCCAACGGGGTGCGGCTCGTCGGCCGGTCCTTCAAGTACCACCGCCCGCGCGGCATCCTGACGGCGGGCTCGGAGGAGCCCAACGCGCTGGTGACCGTGGGACGGGGCGAGGCGCGGACGCCCAACGTCCGCGCCACGGTGCAGGAGATCCACGAGGGGCTGGAGGCGGTGTCGCAGAACCGCTGGCCGTCGCTCGAGCGCGATGTCCTGTCGGTCAACGATCTCATGTCGCCGTTCCTGTCGGCGGGCTTCTACTACAAGACCTTCATGTGGCCGCGCAGTTTCTGGGAGAGGCTTTACGAACCGGTGATACGCCGCGCGGCGGGGCTCGGTGCGCTGTCGGGCGAGCATGACGCCGACCGGTCTGACAAGGCCTGGGCGTTCTGCGACCTGCTGGTGATCGGGTCGGGGCCGGCGGGGCTGATGGCCGCGCTGACGGCGGCGCGCGCCGGCGCGGACGTGATCCTGGCCGAGGAGGACAGCCGGGCGGGGGGGCGCCTCCTGTCGGAGAGGACGGATGTCGGCGGGATGCCCGGTCCGCAATGGGTGGGCTCGGTTCTGAACGAGCTGATCGCGATGCCGAACGTCCGCCTGATGGAGCGGACGGCGGTGACCGGCGTCTACGATCAGGGCACCTTCGGCGCGCTCGAACGCGTGTCGCTCCACATGGCCGATCCCGGCGGCCGCCCGCGCGAGACCTTCTGGCGGATCGTCGCGAAACAGGCGGTGCTCGCGGCGGGCGCGATCGAGCGCCACATCGCCTTCCGCGACAACGACCGCCCCGGCGTGATGGCCGCGGGCGGGGTCCGGAGTTACCTCAACAGATGGGGCGTAAGTCCCGGAAAGTGCGTGACGATCTTCTGCAACAACGACGATGCGCACCGCACCGCGCAGGATCTCGTCGACGCCGGGGTCCATGTGGCGGCGGTCATCGACGCGCGCCCGGACGCGAAGCTCCCGCGAGACCTGCAGGGCTACACCGATGCGGTGGTCACGGGGACGAAGGGCCGGCATGGGCTCGAGGAGATCACGATCCGCCACGGCGCGGGCGAGAAATCGATCCGCACCGACTGTCTCGCCGTCTCGGGCGGCTGGAACCCGACGGTGCACCTGACGTGCCACACGGGCGGCCGCCCGCGGTGGCGCGAGGACATCGCGGCCTTCGTGCCGACGGAGGGCGCTGTGCCGGGCCTCGTTGCCTGCGGCGCGGCGAACGGCGTGTTCTCGACGGCGGGATGCCTTGCCGACGGCGTCCGGGCGGCCGGCGCGGCGCTGTCGTCGCTGGGCCTGAAGGTGCCGAAGGTCGAGGTTCCCGCCGCCGAGGACGCGCCCTATGCCATCCGCCCGTTCTGGGCGGTCGCGGGCAAGGGCCGGGCCTGGCTCGACTTCCAGAACGACGTCACCGTGAAGGACGTGCAGCTCGCCGCGCGGGAGAATTTCCGGTCGGTCGAACACATGAAGCGCTACACGACCCAGGGCATGGCGACCGACCAGGGCAAGACCTCGAACGTCGCGGCGCTCGCGGTGCTCGCGGATGTGACGGGACGCGCGATCCCCCAGACGGGCACGACGACCTTCCGCCCGCCCTTCGTTCCGGTGTCGATCGCGGCGATGGGCGCGGGCAGCCGTGGCGACGGCTTCGCGCCGCGGCGGTTCACCACCTCGCACGCGGCCTCCGTCGACCGCGGCGCGCCGATGATCGAGGCGGGGCTCTGGTACCGTCCGTCCTATTTTCCCAAGGCCGGGGAGGTGACGTGGCGCGAAAGCTGCGACCGCGAGGTGACGATGGTGCGCACGACCGTCGGCGTCTGCGATGTCTCCACGCTCGGCAAGATCGACATCCAGGGGCCGGACGCGGGCGAATTCCTCGACCTCGTCTACACCAACACGGTCTCGACCCTGAAGCCGGGCCGCGTGCGCTACGGCCTCATGCTGCGCGAGGACGGGCACGTCATGGACGACGGCACCACCGCGCGTCTGGCCGAAGACCGCTACGTGATGACCACGACCACGGCGGCCGCCGCGCTCGTGATGCGGCACCTCGAATTCGTCCGCCAGTGCCTGCGCCCCGACCTCGACGTCCGGATGATCTCCGTCACCGAGCAGTGGGCGCAGTTCGCCGTCGCCGGGCCGCGCTCTCGCGCGCTTCTGAACACCGTGCTCGACGCGGAGATCGACGACGAGACCTGGCCCTTCATGTCCTGCGGCGAGATGGGCGTCATGGGCGTGCCCGGACGGCTCTTCCGGATCTCCTTCTCCGGCGAGCACGCCTACGAGGTCGCCGTGCCCGCCCGCTACGGCGAGGCGCTGTGGCGGTTTCTTCTCAGCCAGGCGGAAACCCTCGGTGGCGGGCCCTACGGGATGGAGGCGCTCAACGTCCTCAGGATCGAGAAGGGCCATATCACCCATTCCGAGATCCACGGCCGCACCACGGCCTTCGACATCGGGTTCGAGCGGATGGTTTCGCCGAAGAAGGACTGCATCGGCAAGACGATGGCGGCGCGGCCGGGGCTGATCGGCGACGACCGCGAACAGCTCGTGGGTCTCAGGCCCGCGGGCGAGGTCAAGCAGATCACCGCCGGCGCGCATCTGTTCAACGTCGGCGAGAAGGCGGTGCGGGAGAACGACCAGGGCTACGTCACCTCGGTCGGCTACTCGCCGACGCTCGGCACCCATCTCGCGCTCGGCTTCCTCAGGAACGGCCGCGCGCGTCATGGCGAGCGGGTGCGGATGGTCGATCACCTGCGCGCGGTCGAGACGCTGTGCGAGGTCTGCGACCCGGTGTTCTTCGACAGGGAAGGGGAGCGGCTCCGTGGCTAGGCTCGTCGCGATATCGCCCTGCCGGGGGCTCGTGCCGGTCGAGGTCGAGGGGGCGACGCTCACCGAAGTCACGCCCGAGGCGATCACCTCCGTCGCACCGTTCAGGGACCGGGAAAAGACCGTCTCGGCCGCGCTCGAAGCCGCCGTCGGCGGCGCGTTCCCCAGGCCAAACCGCACGACCGGCAAGGACGGCGCCCGCGTGATCTGGACCGGCCCCGGGCAGGCGATGATCCTTGGTCCCCGCGTCGCGCCCGAAGGCGCGGCGGTCACCGACCAGTCCGACGCCTGGGCGGTCCTCCGTCTCGAGGGGCCGCTCTCCGAGGCGGCGCTCGCGCGGCTCGTGCCGCTGGACGTGCGCCGCGCTCACTTCAGGACCGGACACACCGCGCGCACCCAGCTGCGCCACATGACCTGCAGCCTGACGCGGGTGGGGGCCAGCGCCTTCGAGATCATGGTCTTCCGCTCGATGGCGAAGACCGCGGTCGAGGAGCTCGAACGCGCGATGCAGAGCGTCTCCGCACAGGCCTGAACGGCCCGGAAAGAAACTTGTGGAGAATCGGAGGCGGCTGTATCGACAGCGGCCCGCTTCCTCTGGATACTCGCGCCATGAGTCTCCCTCCCGGTTTCCTCGACGAACTGCGCGCCCGGACGTCCCTGTCGCATGTCGTCGGCCGCAAGGTGATCTGGGACCAGCGCAAGTCGAACCAGGCGCGGGGCGACCTCTGGGCGCCCTGTCCGTTCCACCAGGAAAAGACCGCGTCCTTCCACGTCGACGATCGCAAGGGGTTCTATTACTGCTTCGGCTGCCACGCGAAGGGCGATGCGATCTCCTTCGTGCGCGAGACCGAGAACGTGGAGTTCATGGAGGCCATCGAGATCCTTGCGCGCGAAGCCGGGATGACGGTGCCCGCCCGCGATCCCAAGGCGCAGGAGACGGCCGACCGGCGCACCCGCCTCGCCGAGGTGATGGAGCAGGCGGTGCAGTACTACCGGCTCCAGCTCAGAACCTCCGCCGCCGCGCCCGCGCGGGAGTATCTGGCGGGACGGGGGCTCGCAGAAGCGGCGCTCGACCGCTGGGAGATCGGCTTCGCGCCGCCGGGCTGGCAGGGTCTGCGCGAGCATCTCAAGGGCAAGGGCGTCGCCGACGACCTCCTCCTCGGTGCGGGTCTCGTCAAGTCGTCCGACAAGGGCCGCGAGCCCTACGATGCCTTCCGCAACAGGATCATCTTTCCGATCCGCGACGCGCGCGGCCGCGCCATCGCCTTCGGCGGCCGGGCCATGGACCCCGCCGACAGTGCCAAGTACCTCAACTCGCCCGAGACCGACCTCTTCGACAAGGGCCGCACCCTCTTCAACCACGGCCCCGCGCGCGAAGCGGCCGGCAAGGGCCAGCCGCTGATCGTGGCCGAAGGCTACATGGATGTGATCGCGCTCGGCGAAGCGGGGTTCGGCGCCGCCGTGGCCCCCCTCGGCACGGCCGTGACCGAGGAGCAACTCCAGCTTCTCTGGCGCATTCACCCCGAACCCACCGTCGCGCTCGACGGCGACGCGGCGGGGATCGGCGCGGCGATGCGGCTCATGGACCTCGCCTTGCCGATGCTGTCGGCCGGTCACTCCCTCCGCTTCGCCATCATGCCGCCGAAGCACGACCCGGACGACGTGATCCGTTCGGGCGGGGCGGCGGCGATGCAGACGCTCCTCGACGAGGCCATCCCGATCGTGCAGCTGCTCTGGCGGCGCGAGACGGAGGGCAAGAGCTACGACAGCCCCGAGCGCCGCGCGACGCTCGACAAGGCGCTCCGGACCATGATCCAGAAGATCCGCGACCCGTCCCTCCGCCGCCACTACGCCGCGGAGATCGATCGGCTGCGACGGGAGCTCTTCGCGCCGCCGCGCCGGGAGCGCGCGCCGTATCGGGGGAAGGGCGGCTTCACGCCCGCACCGCTCAAGCCGCTGGCGTCGACGCGCGGATCGCTTCTCGCCGGTTCGGGCGGCACGGTCCAGGACCAGATCCGCGAAGCCGTCGTGCTCGCCACGCTTGTCGTCGCGCCATGGCTCGTGGGGCGCTTCGAGGGAGAGCTTGAACGGCTCGAGCCGGCGTTGCCCGAACATGCCCGTATTCTCGGCGTGCTCCTGCGTCTCGGTCCCGGCGCGACGCAGGCGCGACTCGTGGAAATGCTTGGCGAAGACACCCTTGAAAAGCTCTTCGCGCCCCGCCATGTGCAGATCAGCGCAGGCTTCCGGCACGGTGCGAATCCCGAAATCGCCGAGCAGTCGGTGGATCAGGAACTCGCCAAGCTCCTGCAGACCCGAGGGGCGCGCCGGGACATCGCCGAGGCGGAGCGCGACATCGCCGAGATGCCGGATGAAGGCCTCACCTGGCGACTGCGTCAGGCGGCCGAAGGGCAGGCCGAGGCGCTGCGCGGGAAGTCCGAGGACAGGACGGAGTATATCGTGGCCGACAACGGTCTGAGAATCAGGAAGGACGAACAGTCCGCATCACGGGCGATCCTTGATTCGATCGACTTCACGAAGCGTGGGCGCAACGTTCGGCCAGCAGAGTGACGCAACGCTAAAGAAAACAGGGTAAACGGGTTGCGAATCATATCTGCGCCCTAAATGATTCGCCATTGCTGCGAATCACTTCCAACTCAGCCAGGAGTGCCGCATGGCCGCCAAGGACACCGACGAGCGCAAGCAGGACGACCAGGACACCGAGGTCATGCTCGACATGAGTCAGACGGCGGTCAAGAAGATGATCGCCGAGGCGAAGGAGCGTGGGTACATCACCTACGACCAGCTCAATCAGGTCCTGCCGCCGGAACAGGTGTCCTCCGAACAGATCGAAGACGTCATGTCGATGCTCTCCGAAATGGGCATCAACGTCATCGAGGACGACGAGGCCGAGGAGGGCGACGACAAGGGGTCCACCGAAGTCGTCGAAACCTCCACCTCGCGCGAGGTCGCCGTCTCGCAGACGGCATCCGAAACGCTCGACCGCACCGACGATCCGGTGCGGATGTACCTGCGCGAGATGGGGTCGGTGGAGCTTCTCTCCCGCGAGGGCGAGATCGCCATCGCCAAGCGGATCGAGGCCGGCCGGAACACGATGATCGCGGGGCTCTGCGAAAGCCCGCTCACGTTCCAGGCCATCACGATCTGGCGCGACGAGCTTCTCAACGAGGACATCCTTCTCCGCGACGTCATCGATCTGGAGACGACCTTCGGGCGCTCGATGGGCGAGGACGAAGAGGACGACGCGCCCGTGGTGGAAGGTCTCGACGTCGCGGCGAAGCCCGAGAAGACCGAAAGCGAGGAGCCCGAACTCGACGCCGACGGCAATCCCATCGTCAAGGCCGATGACGAGGACGAGGACGACGATCAGGCGAACATGTCGCTCGCCGCGATGGAGGCGGCGCTGAA
>CAYTBD010000114.1:0-6862 GCA_964435755.1 uncultured Rhodobacterales bacterium | reverse complement strand
GCGAGCGCCTTGGCGTCGGGTTCGTCAAGCTTCGCGGCGGGATCGAGGGACGCCAGCGCCTCGCGGAAGGGCGCGGCGATCTCGCGCGGCGCGATGCGCGCCAGCGTCTCTGCCGACCACTCCTCGAAGCTCTTCTCCAGAAGCGCGAGATCGAGAAGCCACTCGCCGGGGTAATCGACGATGTCGAGATGGACCGTGCGCGGCCCCGCGAGCCCGGCGACGAGGCCGGAGGGCTGGACGCGGAGCGACAGGCGCAGCTCGCTCACCGCGCGGGTGCTGTCGGGCCAGTGCGGCGCAGGCCCGGTCAAAGCCGCGAGGTGCGTCTCGTAGTCGAAGCGCGGCACGGTGTCATCGGGCTGCGGCTGGAGGTAGGCCGTTCGGATGCCGCCCTGCGCCGCGGCGAGAAGCTGGGGCATCCGCGCACGGTTCATCAGGTTCGCCACGAGCGAGGTGATGAAAACGGTCTTGCCCGCGCGGGAGAGGCCGGTGACGCCGAGGCGGATCACGGGCTCGAAGAAGGCTTCGGACACGGTCGAGAACGCGGTGTCGACCCCGCGCGTCAGCCCGTCCGCGATATCGCCGAAAATGCTTGCCACCGATCCCTCGTGTCTGGGGGGAACATAGGCGCGGGCTGGCGCGGGCGAAAGGTGCCGTTGCAAAGTCCCCGGTCCGCGCCTAAAGCCGCGCCCATGCCACGCTATGCCCTGAAGATCGAATACCACGGCGGCCCGTTCGCGGGCTGGCAGCGGCAGGCGGGGCCTTCCACAGTGCAGGCGACCGTGGAGCGGGCGCTGCGCAAGCTCGAGCCGGACACGCCGGGGATCGCGGCGGCGGGCCGGACCGATGCGGGGGTCCATGCGACGGGACAGGTCGCGCATTGCGATCTGGCGAAGGACTGGGCGCCGTTCAGGCTGTCGGAGGCGCTGAACTACCACATGAAGCCCGATCCGGTGGCGGTGCTTGCCGTGGCGCGTGTGCCGGACGACTGGCACGCGCGGTTCTCGGCGGTGGAGCGGCGATATCTCTACCGGCTGGTTTCGCGCCGGGCGCCCGTGACCCACGAGAAAGGCCTCGTCTGGCGGGTGGCGCAAGACGTCGCGCGCGCGCCGATGCAGGCGGCGGCGGCGCACCTGATCGGCCGGCACGATTTCACGACCTTCCGCTCGAGCATGTGCCAGGCGGAGAGCCCGGTGAAGACGCTCGACGAGCTGACCATCGAAGAGATCCCGCGTGAGCACGGGACCGAGTTCCGTTTCCACGTCCGCGCAAGGAGCTTCCTGCACAACCAGGTGCGGAGCTTCGTGGGCACCCTCGCGCGCGTGGGCGCGGGCTCGTGGGATCCGGCGGACGTGATGGCGGCGCTCGACGCGCGGGACCGTTCGGCCTGCGGCCCGGTGGCGCCGCCGGACGGCCTCTACCTCGCGGCTGTGCGGTATCCGGAGGATCCTTTTGCGGACCGGGCGCACTGACGCGTCAGGTCGAAACAAATGCACGCATGAGTCCGGCGCCCTCCAGCGCTGGTAAACAATGCCCCGAAAATGCACCGGAAATCGGGGAATTACCTCGTCGACGCCATTTTGGCGCCCCGAACCGGCGCCAGAACGATCCCTGTTAAGTGTAGGAGGTTCCCGATGGACTGGATGCTCGCAACAAGCTTCGACACGATCGTCATGAGCGCACTCACCTGCCTCATCGTCCGCGAAGCGATGATTTTCGCCCTGCCCGACACCATCGCGGGCCCCGGCGGGTCTTTCATCGACACCGGCCGCGAGTGATCCCTGGCCCGGGACGGCGAACGTGAGGTTCGCCCGGAGGCTTTCCCAAAGACCGTCGGGCCGCTGCGCCAGCGGCCTCTCCGGTTCGGCGACTGGATGCGGAGCGCCGACCGGCACAAGGCGCGGGTTGCGAACCCCGAGTCGGTGGCGACTTCGCTGGTCGGTGCGTGGTGGTTTCTCCAGCGGATCGTGCGCTAGCAGGATTCGAGCACGAAGACGGCGAGGCTTTCCCCGGTCACATTGAACGCACCGTGCCGCGCAGGTTCGGGTTCGGCGTCCGGTCGCGCGGTGTCGATGTGGAGCGACCAGACCTTGCCTTGGGGTGGGTGGGGCAGGACGACCTTCGCGGCCTTGCCCGCGTTGAAGACCATGAAGATCGCGTATTCGAGCGTCGCGTAAAGCGGCGTGCCCGAGGCCATGCGCATCTCGACGGCGACGAGCTTGCGCGACGGGTCGATCCAGTCGGTCGTCGTCATCGGCTCCCCGTCCTCGCGCCACCAGAAGAGATCCTCCAGCCCGTCGATTGCGCGCTCCCGCGAATGGAGGAACAGCTTCTGGCGGAGGATCGGATGCGCCTTGCGGAAGGCGATCATCCGGGTGGTGAAGGCGAGGAAGTCGGCGTCGGCCCTGGACCAGTCGACCCACGAGATCTCGTTGTCCTGATTGTAGGCGTTGTTGTTGCCGCCCTGGCTGCGCCCAATCTCGTCACCACCGAGGATCATCGGCGTCCCCTGCGAAAGAAGGAGCGTCGCCATCATGTTGCGCTTGCGCCGGGCGCGCGCCGCGAGGATCTCGGGCGCGTCTGTCGGCCCCTCGGCACCCATGTTGTCGGAGAAGTTCTCGTGGTGCCCGTCCTGCCCGTCCTCGCCATTGTGGTGGTTCTGGCGTTCGGCGTAACTCACCACGTCTTCGAGCGTGAAGCCGTCGTGCGCGGTCAGCAGATTGACCGAAGAGGTCGCGAGCCGGCCCGCATGGTCGAACTGCCGGGCAGAGCCGGTGATGCGCTCCGCGAGATCGGGAGAGCGCGCCGGATCACTCCGCCAGAACCGGCGCACGCCGTCGCGGAACTTGTCGTTCCATTCGAGGAAGGGCGGAGGGAAGGCGCCCACCTGATAGCCGCCGTGGCCGATGTCCCAGGGCTCGGCGATGAGCTTGACCTGCGTGAGAACCGGGTCCTGCCGGATCGCATCGAAGAAGGCGGCGTCCCGGTCGAAGCCTTGCGCCGTGCGTCCCAGCGTCGTGCAGAGGTCGAAACGGAAGCCGTCGACGCCCATGACCTCGACCCAGTAGCGGAGTGAATCCATCACCATGCGGAGCACCATCGGGTGCTCGAGGTTCAGCGTGTTTCCGGTACCGGTGTCGTTGACGTAATAGCGCGGATTGTGCTGGAGCCGGTAATAGCTCGCGTTGTCGAGACCGCGGAAGATGATCGTGGGGCCGGTTTCGTCGCCCTCGCCGGAGTGGTTGTAGACCACATCGAGGATCACTTCGATCCCCGCTTCGTGGAATCGATCGACCATCTGGCGGAACTCGACGATCTTTCCGTCGGAGAGGTATCGCGGGTCCGGCGCGAAGAAGCCGAGCGTCTGGTAACCCCAGTAGTTGGTGAGGCCCTTCTCGACGAGGAAGCGGTCGTTCAGGAACGCCTGGACCGGCAGAAGCTCGATCGTGGTGATGCCGAGGCGCGTCAGGTGCTCGAGGATCGGCGGCTCCGCAAGGCCGGCGAAGGCGCCGCGCGCCTGCACGTCGGGGCGAAGCCGGGTCATGCCCTTTGTATGGGCCTCGTAGATCACGGTGTCGGTCAGCGGCGTGCGCGGGCGGTTCGCGACCGGCGGGAACGCCGTGTCCTCGACCACGCAGCGGGGCATGGAGGCGGCGCTGTTGCGGCTGTCGAAGGCGAGATCCTTCGACGTCGATCCAACGGTATAGCCATAGAGAACGTCGTGCCATTCCGGATGACCGGTGATCTTCCGGGCATAGGGATCGAGGAGCAGCTTGTAGGGATTGAAGCGGTGTCCCTCGTCCGGGCGATAGGGGCCGTGGGCGCGATACCCGTAAAGCTGCCCGGGCTTCAGGCCATTGACGTGGCCATACCAGATCTCTCCTTCCCGTTCGGGCAGGTCGATGCGGCTTTCCTTGCCGGCCTTGTCGAACAGACAGAGCGTCATGCGGGTGGCGTTGGCCGAAAACACGGCGAAGTTCACGCCTTCCTCGGTCACGGTCGCCCCGAGCGGAACCGGGAGGCCCGCGGAAATCGAATGTGAGGGGCTCATGGCGTCGACGTTACGGACTTGTAGAGAGCGGCGTATTCCGCGGCCGAGTCGTCCCAGCCAACAGGTTGCCGCATGGCGTTTCTTTGCATGCGGGACCATGTGCCGGGCTCGCGGTAAAGGTCAATAAGGCGAATGAGAGCCGACGCGAGGGCATCCGACGTGATCGGATGGAATTGCAGGCCGGTCGCCACGCCCGACCGGAGCGCCATGGGGCTCGCGTCGATGACCGTGTCGACGAGACCGCCGGTGTAGGCGACGAGCGGGATGGCCCCGTAGCGGAGGCCGTAGAGCTGCGTCAGGCCGCAGGGCTCGAACCGGGAGGGCACGAGGATCGCATCCGCGCCCGCGATCATCCGGTGCGAAAGCGCCTCGTCGTAGCCGAACTTGACCGAGATGAAGGGGTGCCCGGCCGCGGCGGCCACGAAGGCGCGTTCGAGATCCGGGTCGCCCGATCCCAGAAGCGCAAGCTGACCGCCGCGGTCGACGAAGGCCGGGAGCGCCTCGAGCAGGAGGTCGAGACCCTTCTGGTGGGTGAGCCGCGAGATCACGACGGCGAGGGGTCCGTCGGCCTCGGGCAGGCCGAACTCGCGCCGGAGCGCGATCTTGTTGCGTGCCTTGCCGCGCGGGGTCGCGTAGCGGGCACGGATATTCCTGTCGGTCGCGGGGTTCCACGCCTCCGTGTCGATCCCGTTGAGGATGCCTGCGAGATCCGCCTCGCGCGCCCGAAGGATCCCCTGAAGACCCATGCCGAATTCCTCGGTCCGAAGCTCGCGCGCGTAGGTGGGCGAGACGGTCGTGACCTTGTCGGCGTGGACGATCCCGGCCTTGAGCGCGCTGATCTGGCCCCAGTATTCGACACCGCCCTCCGTGAAATCCGATCCCGAAAGACGGAGCGCGGGAAGCCTGGACG
Organism: uncultured Rhodobacterales bacterium; assembly: GCA_964435755.1. Classification (GTDB taxonomy): domain Bacteria; phylum Pseudomonadota; class Alphaproteobacteria; order Rhodobacterales; family Rhodobacteraceae; genus DAINOF01. The sequence goes on along the minus strand of CAYTBD010000114.1, from coordinate 1,904 downwards.
CCGGAGCGAGGCCTTGGAAGGCGATGTTGTGGATCGTGAGAACCGAAGGGACCGGATCCTTCGCGCGCGTCGCCACGTAGTGCGGCGCTAGGCCGGCCTGCCAGTCGTGGCAATGGAGAACCTCGGGCGTCCAGCCGCCGGCCCCTTCCTCCGCGATGCGCGCCGCGGTCCACGAGAGCGCGGCGAAGCGCTCGGGATTGTCCGGCCAGTCCCTGCCGTCGGGGCCGGTGTAGGGAAGTCCCTCGCGGTCATAGAGATGCGGAGCCTCGAGAACGAGGAGATCGAGCCCGCCGGCCGTCGCGGAGAGAAGCCGCGCGGGGCCACCGAATAGGTCGTCCTCGGTCATGACCGTCCTGGTCCTGCCGAGCGCCGCCATGACCTTGGGATAGCCGGGCACGAGCGTTCGCATCTCCCATCCCTGCGGCGTCAGCGCAGCGGGAAGCGCTCCGGCGACGTCGGCGAGCCCGCCGGTCTTGACAAGCGGCGCGCATTCCGACGTGACCGAGAGGACCGTCCTCACAGCGCGGCATCCCTCCGGTCGAGCATGTCCTGCGTGATGAGGGTGATGCCGTCCTCGGTAACGCGGAACCACTTCGCGTCCTCGACCGGGTCCTCGCCGACGACGAGGCGCTCGGGGATCTGGACGCCCCGATCGACGACGACGTTCCTCAGCCGGGCATGCCGGCCGATGTAGGCGTAGGGCAGGACCACCGCGTGATCGAGCGTCGCGTAGGAGTTCGTGTGGACCATCGTGAAAAGCAGCGAGTTGCGCACCTCGGTCCCCGAGATGATGCAGCCGCCGGAGACGAGCGAGGAGACGGCGGAGCCGCGACGGTCGGCCTTGTCATGGACGAACTTGGCGGGCGGCACGCTTTCCGAGTAGGTCCAGATCGGCCATGAACTGTCCCAGAGGTCGAGATCCGGGGTAAACCCCGTCAGGTCGATGTTCGCCTTCCAGTAGGCGTCGACCGTGCCCACGTCGCGCCAGTACGAGGGCGCGTCGGGGTGGTGACGGACGCAGGACGTGTCGTAGCGGTGCGCCACGGCTTTCCCGTGCCTGACGATGTAGGGAATGATGTCGCCGCCGAAGTCGTGCTTCGAGTTCGGATCGTCGGCATCCCGGGCAAGCAAGTCGCGCAGGAATTTCCAGTTGAACACGTAGATGCCCATGGACGCGAGCGTGACCTTGGGGTCGTCGGGCGTTCCGGGCGGGTTCTCCGGCTTTTCCAGAAAGCTCGTGATCCACCCGTCTTCGTCGATGGCCATGACGCCGAAGGCCGAGGCTTCCTTCCTCGGGACCGTCAGGCAGCCGACGGTCACGTCGGCGCCGCTGTCGACGTGCTGGCGCAGCATGACCTCGTAATCCATCTTGTAGACGTGGTCGCCCGCGAGGATCACCACGTAGTCGATGCCGTAGCTGTCGACGATGTCGACGTTCTGGAACACGGCGTCGGCCGTGCCCTGATACCAGTGCACCTCGTCCACGCGCTGCGAGGCGGGCAGGATGTCGAGGTACTCGTTGCGTTCGGCCCGGAAGAAGTTCCATCCCCGCTGGCAATGCCGGATCAGGCTGTGCGCCTTGTACTGGGTGGCGATCGCCATCTTGCGGATGCCGGAGTTCAACGCGTTGGAGAGCGCGAAGTCTATGATACGGACCTTGCCGCCGAAGTAGACCGCGGGCTTGGCGCGGCTGTCGGTCAGTTCCTTCAGCCGGCTTCCCCGGCCGCCGGCGAGCACGAAGGCCATGCTCCGGCTCGACAGCCTCGTGTATGTCGGCATGGCCATGCTTCCGCCCCCGTTCGATCCAGCTCTGCTTGTCATGTCATCCGCCCTCGTGAACGAGGAAGATCGTCGAGAGCGGCGGCAACGTGAGCGTCGCGGACCGGGATTGGCCATGGCACTCC
>CAYTBD010000113.1:0-6880 GCA_964435755.1 uncultured Rhodobacterales bacterium | reverse complement strand
CCTCCGAGATCGCCGCGATCCCCGGTCTCGAGATCGTCACGCCGCCGATGCTCTCCCTCTTCAGCTTCGCGGCCTCCGACGACGCCGCGACCCGTGCCCTCCTGCAACGGGTCAACGACGACGGACGCGTCTACCTGACGCAGACCATGCATCGGGGCCGGTTCGTGATCCGCGTGCAGGTGGGACAGTTCGACACGACGCGCGAGGACGTGATGACCGTCGCACGGGTTCTGAGAGATCTCCTCTGAGGCACCGCGCAACGCCTGTGCCGCGACACGCCGCGGCCCACCGTCCGTGACGACGCCCATGCGACCGCGCGAGACCGACGCGGGCCACGCCGAACCCCTCCGGCGAAGCCCTTCCCGCCCGGCGCCTCTCGCGGAACGCGCCGGGTCTGTCCTCGTGCCGCTCGACGCGCCGTCCGGAGGGGCGGGCTTGGGCGGCGCAGCCTAGAAGCGGAACGACACCCTCGCGGTCGCCGTGATCGCATCGACGTCGAGCCCGGTGTCGTCGAAATCCTCGAACCGGTGGCCGAGGATCTCGCCGCCGACGGTCCAGTTCTCGCGGATCTGGTAGGCGGCGCCCAGCCCGAGGAGCCAGCCGTCACCGTCGCGATCCGCGCCGCCCACCGAGGCGTTCGCCCGCGCAACGCCGGCCGTTCCGTAGACGAGCGCATCGCCAAGATCGTAGCCGCCCTGCAGCTTCAGCCGCGCGACCCCGTCGAGCGAATCGCCGCCGCCCAGGTCGATATCCGCGACGTCGTAATCCGCCTCGGCGCCGGCCACGAAGCGTCCGAAATCGTGACGGTAGCCCGCGTGAACGCCACCGATCGCGCCGTCGCCTTCGAGGTCGTCCTGTACATCGCCGTAGCCGATCTGGGCGCCGCCGTAGAAGCCGGTCCAGTCGCCCGTCATCGGCCCGGGCGCGGCAACCGGGGCCACCTCTGGCGACGGCTCCGCCGGGGCGAGGCCGCCCGCCGTGGCCGGCAGTGCCAGCGCCATGGCCATGGCTCCGAGTGCGGTCGATCTCAAGATCATGATTGTCTCCTGTGTTGTCGCATTCCGGCGCCGCCGCGAAAGCGGTCCGGATCCGCCTGATCCGGCTGGCGCCTCGCGTGCAACCCGCCGCGCCCGGAAAAGGTCCCGTCGGCGGCGGTCGCCCGGCAAGAAATGGCCGGTCACCGCCGACCGCGCCGGGAAGCCGCCCGGTCCGACCGGGGCATTTCGCTAGAACGTGACCGCCAGCCGCAGAACGACGGAGGTGGCCCGCGCGGCGTCGCCCGCCCCCGGATAGGCCTGGCGCAGAAGCTCCGCGCCCATCCGCACGTCATCGCTCAATGCATGTCCGATCCCGAGGCCGGCGACCCAGCCGGGTTCCGCCGCGCCGTCGGCCAGTCCGATCGCCGGGCCGGCCGCGATCCAGCCCGACCAGTCCCCGTCGCGCAGGCCGATCCCTCCCTTCAGCCGCAGGCTGCCCGTCAGCGCCGTGCCGCCGCCCATATCGTGACGGAAGCGACTGGCCTCGATCTCGCCGCTCCAGAAGGCGCCGCCGCCGAGCGGGACGCGCGTCCCCGCGAACAGCCCCGCGACGATATCTCCGTGGAACGCCCTGTCCGCATCCGACCCGCCGGTGCGCCCAAGCGTCCCGCCCGCGTAGCGGCCCCAGGCGATATCCTGGGCCGCAAGGGGGAGGGTCCATGCCGCGAGGATCGAGAGGACAAGCAGAGCGCGTGCGCAGGTCATGTCGACTGAACCGCGCCACCGCGCGACCGTTCCGCCGGCGGGCCCGCTTGCGGCGTCGGGGCGGAACGCCCGGGTCGTCGCGCGCGGACGCTACCCCGCCTTTTCCTCGAGCGTCAGCCACTCCTCCTCCGCCGCCGCGAGCGCCTGCTGACGCGCGGCGAGCGCCTCGGTCGCCTTGCGGAACTTCACCGGCTCCCGCGTGAAGAGATCGGGATCCGAGAGCAGTGCCGAAAGCTTGCCGATCTCCGCCTCGAGCCGCGCGATGACCTCGGGAAGCTCGTCGAGCCGATGCTTTTCGGTGAAACTCAGGCCGGCCTTCGCCGGCGCCGGTTCCGGCGTCACCTTTGGCGCGGACGCGGCCGGCTTGACGGATTTGCGCGGCGCGGCGCGTTCGCCCTTCTGCGCCTGATAGTCGCTCCAGCCGCCGGCGTAGACCGTCGCCTGTCCGTCGCCTTCCATCGCCACCGTGACCGTCGCCACACGATCGATGAAATCCCGGTCGTGGCTGACGAGAAGCACCGTCCCGTCGTAATCCGCGACGAGTTCCTCCAGGAGGTCCAGCGTCTCGACGTCGAGATCGTTGGTCGGTTCGTCGAGGACGAGCAGGTTCGACGGCTGCGCCATCAGCTTGGCGAGCAGGAGCCGCGCCTTCTCGCCCCCCGAGAGCGACTTCACCGGGGCCCGCGCCTGCGCATCGGTGAAGAGAAAATCCTTCAGGTAGCCCACGACATGGCGCGGCTCGCCCCGCACCATGACCTGATCGGCCCGCCCCGAGACCCGCATCTCGGGATCGCCGGTCAGGCTCTCCCAGAGACTCATGTCGGGATCGAGCGCCGAGCGCGTCTGGTCGAAGACCGCCATCTCGATGCCTGTTCCCAGCTCGACCGACCCCTCGTCGGGCGCGACCTCGCCGACGAGCATCTTCAGAAGCGTCGTCTTGCCGACCCCGTTCGGACCCACGAAGGCGACCCGGTCGCCGCGGGCGATTCGGAAGGAAAAGCCCCGGACGACGGGCTTGCCGTCATAGCTCTTGGAGAGTCCGCGCGCCTCGATCACGCGCTTGCCGGTCTTGCCGCCGCCGGCAAACTCCATCGCCGCCGCACCCTCGCGCCGGATCATCGCGGCGCGCTCGTCTCGCAGCGCGCCCAGCGCGCGCACCCGGCCCTGATTGCGCTTGCGGCGCGCGCTGATGCCCTCGACCGCCCATCGCGCCTCGGCCCTGATCTTCCGGTCGAGCTTGTGGCGCGCCTCGTCCTCCTCGGCCCAGACCTTGTCGCGCCACGCCTCGAAGTCGCCGAAGCCGCGATCGTTCCGCCGGATCGCTCCCCTGTCGAGCCAGAGCGTCGTCCGCGTCAGCTCCCGCAGGAAGGCGCGGTCGTGCGAGATCAGGACAAAGGCCGCCCGCGCGGCCTTGAGCTCGCCCTCCAGCCAGCGGATCGCGGCGATGTCGAGGTGGTTCGTCGGCTCGTCGAGAAGCATGAGATCGGGATCCTCGGCCATCAGCTTGGCGAGGGCGGCGCGCCGCCGCTCCCCGCCCGAGGCCGTCGCGACGGCGCCGGCGGGATCGAAGCGCAGCCCTTCGGCCGCGCGGTCCACCCGGTAGTCCTCACCGGCCGCGAGCCCCGACGCGGCGAAGTCGCCCAGCGTCGCGAAGCGGTCCATCTCGGGCTCCTGCTCGAGATAACCGACCGACACGCCCGGAGAGACGGCGCGCGTCCCCGCATCCTGCTCAACGACGCCCGCCATGATCTTGAGAAGCGTCGATTTTCCGGATCCGTTGCGGCCGACGAGCGCGATCCTGTCGTGCGGCTGCACCACGACGGAGACGCCGTCGAAGACCGGCCCGCCGCCGAAGGTGAGAGAGACGTCGGAAAGCTGGAGAAGGGGTGCCTGCGCCATGCGCGCCGAGCTAAGGCCGGCGCGCGGCGGCGTCAACGGGGCAATATCCCTCGAAGGATCCGGGCCCGGGGATTCTCGGGGTTCCCCGGCCCTACCCGGCCGCGGCCCGCAGAAGCCGGGCCCGCGCCGGCGGGATCGCCCGGATCTCGAGCCCGGTGAAGACGTGGAGCGTGTTGAGGTCCCGGTCCACGACCGCGTGATCGCTGACCCATCCGCCCATCGCGAGGTAGGTGCGCAGGAGCGGCGGCATCGTCAGCATCGCGCGCTTGGCGTCGGGCTGCCTGCGAAGCCTCCGGGCGAAGCGGAACACGTCGGGCGCCTTGACCTTCGGCAGCCATCGCTTGGGCGCAAGATGGCGCGCCTTCAGCATCGCGAAGGCGTCGAGATAGCCGTGCGCATCCGTGCCGTGGAACGACGAGCAGCCGAACAGCATCTCGACCCCCTCCTCGTCCACGAAGGCCGTCATCGCGCCCCAGGCGACGCGGAGGATGTCGGGGTCGCGATAGTCGGGATGGATGCAGAACCGGCCCATCTCGACCATCGGGCCGTCGAACTCGGAAAGTTTCGAAAGTTCATAGTATTGCGCGGAATAGCTCTTGCCGATTTCGCCGCCGTCCCTGAGCGGGAGGAGCCGGAAGCAGCAGACCAGCCGCCCGGTCCTGACCTCCTCGACGAGCACGTGGCGGCAGATCTCGTCGAACGCGTCCGCGTCGAGCCCCACATCGCGGGCGGCGGCACCGGTTCCGTCGATGAACGCAAAGTAGCGCAGCCTCTGTGCCGCCTCGACGTCCGCTCCGGTTTCCGCGAAGCGCGCCGCGTAGCGGCCTTTCCTGAGCGACAGCATGGCACGCACTCCCTGCCTTGGACCGTGCAACCGTTGCGCTAGATATGCCCGTGAGAACAGATGCACACAACATGTGACACAATCACTACAACCTAGAAGAAGCCTGGAGGTTCCATGGACAAGGTCGTGAAATCGGACGCGGAATGGCGGGAGCAGCTCTCCGACCTCGCCTACAAGGTCACCCGCAAGCACGGGACCGAGCGCGCGGGCACCCACGAGGATTTCCCGAAGGAGCCGGGCGTCTTTCGCTGCGTGTGCTGCGGCGCGCCGGTCTTCGATCAGGCCCACAAGTTCGAGAGCGGCACGGGGTGGCCCTCGTTCTGGCAGCCGATCGACGGCGTCGAGAGCGACATCGTGGGCGAGACCGAGGATCGCAGCTTGTTCATGCGGCGGACCGAGGTCCACTGCAACCGTTGCGGCGCCCATCTGGGCCACGTCTTCCCCGACGGGCCGCAGCCAACGGGCCTGCGCTACTGCATCAACGGGGTCGCGCTCGAGTTCGAGCCCGCCGGGAACTAGGCAGGCCGCGCATGTGCGGAGCCGGGATTTCCGCGCCTTTGAGGCGCTAAATCAGGGACTTGCGGCGCGATGCGGCAGCAAACGGACAGGCCCTAGCGCCGGAACAGGGTGTCGGCGGTGACCCGGCCGAGGTTGCCGAAGAGCTGCCGCAGGAAGCCCACGCCGCGGGTGTTGTCGTCGGTCACGCGCCGCGACAGCGCGACGACCTGTCCATCCTCGATTCCGAAGCGCTCGACGTTTTCGACCACGCCGCGGTCGTCGAAGCTGACCGCGACCACCTCGCGGTCGATCTCCTCGGGAGTCTGATAGGCGAAGTCGCGGTAGGTCGAGCGCACGTAGTACCAGCCGGTGTCGGCCTCGAGCCCGGTGGTCCCCGGCGGGCCGAGGATGGTGCGCACCGTCAGCTGCGTGTCCCGCCCGACGACAACCGCATCGAGGTCGGCGTCGCTCGGCACGAAGCCGTGCATGCGGATCTGCTCGGCGCAGGCTGCGAGGAACAGGGCGGCGACCAGCGCCGCGGCGATACCGGATTTCTTCGCCATGTCTGCCCTTCGATCCCCTTGAAACCCTGCCGGCCCGCTCATATCCCGCTTACAGAAGGAGCCCGAGCGGTTCAAGAACGGAGCGAGAGGCGATGACCGACCGACGCAGACTCCGCCTGAGCGAATTGCCGGTGAACCGACCGACGTCCTTCGCCATCGAACCGGACGCCGAGGAGCGCGCGGCGATTGCGGATCGACTTGAGATACTCGCGATCCGCAAGCTGCGCTTCGCCGGGGAGATCCGCCCTATTGGCCGGCAGGACTGGCGTCTGTCCGCAACGCTCGGCGCGACTGTCGTGCAGCCGTGCGGGGTCACCCTCGACCCCGTGACGACGCGCATCGACGAGGAGGTCGACCGCACCTATCTCGCCGAGATGCCGGAGCCGGAGGGCGGCGAGGAGGTCGAGATGCCCGAGGACGACACCGCGGAGGCCCTGCCCGAGACGCTGGACCTCCAGATGGTGATGGAAGAGGCGCTCGCGCTGGCCCTGCCGCCCTTCCCGCGCGCCCCGGGCGCCGAACTCGGCGAGGCGGCCTTCACCCAGCCCGGAAAACGGGCCATGACCGACGCGGAGGCGAAGCCCTTCGCGGGTCTCAAGGCCCTGAAGGACAAGCTCGAAAACGGCGGCTGACAGGGCTGCAGAAAGACCTTGCGTGGACGGGGAATCGCAGTATGTTCCCGGCCTCGCTTGCAAGATGGGTTGGACACGGCGCGCCGGACGGCGTATGAGGCCGACACGCCCGAGGAACACTTGGGGCCATGGCCCCCCGAAACACTGAGGTTGAGACATGGCTGTCCCCCAGAACCGCGTGACCCGTTCGCGCCGCAACATGCGCCGCGCCCACGACTCGCTCGTCGCCGCGAACCCGGCCGAGTGCCCGAACTGCGGAGAATTGAAGCGTCCGCACCATGTCTGCGCCGCCTGCGGGCATTACGATGATCGCGAGATCGTGGCGCAGGCCGACGAGATCGATCTGGACGAAGACGCGGCGTAAGCCGGCCGGTTCCGGTCCGCAGAGAGCATGTCGGCACCGTTCGATCAGACAGGAACGTCGCGCGAACGGATCGTCATTTCCATCGACGCGATGGGGGGAGACCACGGTCCGTCGGCCGTGGTCGCCGGCATGTCCGACGCCGCCGCCAAGAACCCCGATCTCCACTTCATCGTCCACGGGCCCAAGGCAGAGCTCGAGCGCCTGATCTCGAAGCGCGGGCTCGCGGGACGCTGCGACATCCGCGATGCGCCCGACGAAGAAATCCGGTATCGCCGCGGCGCTGGTCGCCGCCCTGTTCCTCGCCGCCTGCGCCGAGCAGATCCGCATGCACGGCTTCG
>CAYTBD010000112.1:0-6883 GCA_964435755.1 uncultured Rhodobacterales bacterium | reverse complement strand
TCGGCGACACCCTCGGCGTCGGCGGCATCATGCGCGGCCTCCGCACCGTCCCTCATCTCTGGGCGGTCGCTCGGGACATGGCCGAGCTTTGTCCCGACGCGCTGATGCTCCAGTACGTCAACCCGATGGCGATCAACACCTGGGCGCTGGCGGAACGTTTCCCGCGCCTGCGTCAGGTGGGCCTCTGCCACTCGGTCCAGAACACGGTCGCCGAACTCGCCCACGACCTCGACCTGCCCGCCTCCGAAATCGACTACCGCGTCGCCGGGGTGAACCACGTAGCCTTCTTCCTCCGCCTCGAACACCGGGGCCGCGACCTCTACCCGGCGCTTTCCCAGGGCTACCGCGACGGCCGCCTCCCGAAACCGCCGCTCCTGATGCCGCGCTGCCCCAACACGGTCCGCTACGAGGTGATGGACCACCTCGGCTACTTCTGCACCGAATCGTCCGAGCATTTCGCGGAATATGTCCCGTGGTTCATCAAGGCGAACCGCCCCGACCTCATCGAGGATTTCGGGATACCCCTCGACGAATACCCGAAGCGCTGCGAGGAACAGATGGCCGACTGGGGGGCGCAGGCCGAGGCCTACCGCAGCGCCGACCGTGTAGAAGTGACGAAGTCTCACGAATTCGCCGCCGAGATGATGAACGCCATCGTCACCGGGACGCCCTATGTCGCCTACGGCAACCTGTCGAACCGCGGGCAGGTCCCGCAGTTGCCCGCCGGCGCTGCCGTCGAAACGCCCTGCCTCGTCGACGGCAACGGCGTGCAGCCGACGACCGTCACCGGCATCCCGCCGCAGCTCGTGGCGCTCATGCGCACTCAGGTCAACGTCCAGGAACTGACCGTCCGTGCCCTCCTTGAAGAGAATGTCGACCACATCTATCACGCCGCCTGCATGGACCCGCACACCGCAGCCGAGCTCGACCTGCGCCAGATCCGGTCGCTCGTCTCCGATCTCCTCGCCGCCCACGGCGACTGGATCCCCGACTGGGCGCGCCCGAGGAAAGCGGCATGATCGATGTCACGCCCGGGCGCCTTCATCTCGGCAGAAATACTCCCGCCGGAGGCACGAAAGTAAGATGACCAAGACCCGCCGCTCGTCCCACTGGTACGGCAAGCTCGACCGCGATGGCTTCATCCACCGCTCGTGGATGAAGAACCAGGGATTTCCAGACCACGTCTTCGACGGCCGCCCCGTCATCGGGATCTGCAACACCTGGTCGGAACTGACGCCCTGCAACCACGGGCTGCGGACGCTGGCCGAGGGCGTCAAGCGCGGCGTCTGGGAGGCGGGCGGCTTCCCGGTCGAGTTCCCGGTGACGAGCCTCGGCGAGACGCAGATGAAGCCCACCGCCATGCTGTTTCGCAACCTCCTCGCGATGGATGTCGAGGAATGCATCCGCGCCTACGGGCTCGACGGCGTGGTGCTGCTGGGCGGCTGCGACAAGACCACGCCGGGTCAGCTCATGGGCGCGGCCTCGGTCGACCTGCCGACCATCGTCGTCTCTTCCGGGCCGATGCTGAACGGCAAGTACCGGGGGCAGGATATCGGGTCCGGGACGGACGTCTGGAAATTCTCCGAAGCCGTCCGCGCGGGCGACATGACGCTGCAGGACTTCATGGCGGCGGAATCCGGCATGTCCCGCTCGGCCGGCGTCTGCATGACGATGGGGACGGCCTCGACCATGGCGAGCCTCGTCGAGGCGATGGGCATGGCGCTGCCCACGAACGCCGCGTTGCCCGCCGTCGACGCGCGACGGATGGCGCTCGCTCATCTCACCGGCAAGCGGATCGTCGAGATGGTGGACGAGGACCTGCGGCTGTCGAAGGTGATGACGCGGGAAAGCTTCGAGAACGCGATCCTCGCCAACGCCGCCGTGGGCGGGTCCACCAATGCCGTCGTCCACCTCCTCGCAATCGCCGGACGGGTCGGCGTCGACCTTTCGCTTGCCGATGTCGAGATCGGATCGGACGTGCCGCTCCTCGTCAACTGCATGCCTTCGGGCACGTATCTCATGGAGGACTTCGCCTATGCGGGAGGCGTTCCGGCGGTTCTGAAGGAACTGAACTCCCTGATGCGACCGGCGAACACGGTGCTGGGGAAAGACATCTCGGCCTATGCCGATGGCGCGGAGTGCTTCAACCGCGACGTCATCCGGCCCTTCGACGATCCGGTGAAAGCCGCTGCCGGCCTTCGCGTCCTGCGCGGCAACCTCGCCCCCGATGGGGCGATCGTGAAGCCGTCGGCGGCGACCGACCGGCTTCTGGAGCATGAAGGACCGGCGCATGTCTTCGAGTCGATCGAAGACATGAAGGCCAACATCGACCGCGACGACCTCCCCGTGACCCCCGACACGATCCTCGTGCTCAAGGGCTGCGGGCCCAAGGGCTATCCCGGCATGCCCGAGGTCGGCAACATGCCGATCCCGGCCCGGCTCGTCCGCGAGGGCGTCCGCGACATGGTGCGCGTCTCGGACGCGCGGATGTCGGGCACCGCCTACGGCACCGTCATCCTCCATGTCTCGCCCGAGGCGCAGGCGGGCGGAACGCTCGCGCTCGTGAAGACGGGTGACCGGATCCGGGTCTCGGCGTCGAAGGGGGACCTCCGGCTTCTCGTCGACGAGGCGGACCTCGCGGCCCGTCGCGACGCCTGGCGCCCCGACCCGCCGCGTTACGAGAGAGGCTACATCAAGCTCTACGTCGACCACGTTCTCCAGGCGCACCAGGGGGCCGATCTGGACTTCCTCGTCGGAAAGGACAGCCGCATTCCGGATCGCGAGAGCCACTGAACGATCCGCATGGAATGCACGTAAAAGCCACATGGAAAACAGACGCCCTGAAATGACCGATCTCCCGACCTTCCCCGACCTCGCAAACCGCTCCGTCTTCATCACCGGCGGCGGCTCCGGCATCGGCGCCGCGCTGACCGAAGGCTTCCTGCGGCAGGGCGCGCGTGTCGCCTTCGTGCAGCGCTCCGACGCCTCGGATTTCGCCGCCAAGATGGAGGAGAAGACCGGCAACCGCCCGCATTTCATGGCCTGCGACATCACCGACATGGCGCGGCTCGAGGCAACGATTTCAGAGGCGTCCGAAGTTCACGGGCCGGTCTCCGTCCTCGTCAACAACGCCGCGAACGACAAGCGTCACACGACGCTCGACGTCGACGAGGACTTCTGGGACTGGTCCGTCGCGATCAACCTCAAGGCCTATTTCTTCGCGGCCCAGGCGGTGATCCCTGGCATGCAGAAGAGGGGCGGCGGGTCCATCGTGAACTTCTCGTCGATCAGCTACATGATGGGCAACGCCGGCTATCCGGTCTACACGACCTCCAACTCGGGCATCAACGGTCTCACACGTTCGCTGGCACGGGAATTCGGGCCGGACCGTATACGTGTGAACGCGCTCGCGCCGGGTTGGGTGCTGACGCAGAAGCAAAAGGACATGTGGGTGACGCCCGAGGGGCTGGAGGCCCATCTCGACCGGCAATGCCTGAAGGAGACGCTGGCGCCGGAAGACATCGTCGGCGGCTGCCTGTTCCTCGCGTCCGACGCCTCCAGGATGATGACGGGCCAGGCCCTCGTGATCGACGGCGGCGTGGTGGTGACGGGGTGAGCGGCGAGACCAGATACGCCGACTGGATCGCGGTCGACTGGGGCACGTCGCATTTGCGCGCCTGGGCGATGACCTCCGTTGGCGACGTGCGCGCGGAGGTCGGTTCGGACAAGGGGATGAGCTGTCTCACGCCGGAGGAATTCGAACCGGCGCTTCTGGACCTCGTCGAGCCCTGGCTGGGGTCGGGCGAGATGGCGGTCACTGCCTGCGGCATGGTCGGAAGCCGGCAGGGATGGTCCGAGGCGCCGTATGTCGCGGTTCCATGCAAACCTCTGGAGTTGCGCCCGGTTTCCGCTCCGACGAAGACCACGCGGTTGAAGCTGAGACTGATCCCGGGGATCAAGCAGGAGACGCCGCCCGACGTGATGCGGGGCGAGGAAACCCAGATCGCCGGGTATCTCGCCGCTCATCCCGGCTTCGACGGGGTGCTCTGTTTGCCCGGGACCCACACGAAATGGGCCGAGATCAGCGCAGGGGAGGTGGTGAGTTTCCGGACCTTCATGACGGGTGAACTCTACGCCACGCTGACGAAGCAGAGCGTGCTGCGCCATTCCGTGGGAGAGGGCTGGGACGAGGCCGCCTTCGCCGGGGCCGTCGCCGAAGCGATGTCCAAGCCCGAGATGCTGGCGGCGCGGCTGTTCTCGATCCGGGCGGAGGGGCTTCTTCGGGGCCCTGATCCGGCGGCGGCGAACGCGCGCCTTTCCGGTCTTCTCGTCGGCGCGGAACTAGCCGCCGCGCGGCCGTACTGGCTGGGTCGGGAGATCGCCGTGATCGGGGCCGAGTTTCCGGCGAGGGTCTATTCCGAAGCGCTCGCCCGGCAGGGTCTCGACGTGTCCGGGGTGGATGGTTCCGCGATGACGCGCGCCGGCCTCACCGCCCTGCATCACCGCCATGCGGAGCCCGTCTCATGAGCCGTCCCCTGATCGCCATTCTGCGCGGCATCGCTCCGGAAGAAGCGATTGACGTTGGCGCCGCTCTCATCGAGGCCGGCATCGACCGGATCGAGGTGCCGCTGAACTCGCCCGAGCCGTTCACCAGCATCCGGGCAATGGCGAAGAATTTCAGCGGCCGCGCGCTGATCGGAGCGGGAACCGTCCTGACTGAGGACGACGTCTTGCAGGTCGCAGACGCCGGGGGCCGACTCGTCGTGTCGCCCAACTGCGATCCGGCCGTCATTCGGGCGACCAAGGCACAGGGGCTGCAGAGCTTTCCCGGCGTTCTCACGCCGACCGAGTGCTTCGCGGCGCTCGCGGCCGGGGCGGACGGGCTCAAGGTTTTCCCGGCCTTCCTCATGGGCGCCGAAGGGCTGAAGGCAATGCGCGCCGTCCTGCCGGTCATGACGGAGACGTACATGGTGGGCGGGGTCGGACCCGAGAGCTTCAGCGACTGGCTGAAGGCAGGCGCGAGCGGCTTCGGGCTCGGCTCAACGCTCTATCGGCCGGGCGATCCGGCGGCAGACGTGTCGAAGAAGGCGAAGGCGATCGTTGCGGCATGGGACGAGGCGGCGGCGTGAGCGAGGTCTACGACGACACGCCCTGCGGTCTCGGCGAGGGGCCGCTCTGGCATCCCGAGCGACAACAGCTCTTCTGGTTCGATATCGTCGGCAAGCGCCTGCATGCGCGCGAAGACGGCAGGACGAGAAGCTGGCACTTCGACGACCACGTGTCGGCGGCGGGCTGGGTCGGACGGGACGAGCTTCTGGTCGCCAGCGAGCGGGCGCTTCTTCTCTTCGACATAAGGACGGGCCGGGCAGACCATGTCTGCCCCCTCGAAGCCGACACGCCCGCGACCCGATCGAATGACGGCCGCGCAGACCCCTGGGGCGGGTTCTGGATCGGGACCATGGGCAAGAACGCAGAGCCGGAAGCCGGGGCAATCTATCGCTATTACCGGGGCGAGTTGCGGCGGCTGTACGGGAAGATCACGATCTCGAACGCGATCTGCTTTTCTCCCGACCGTCGCCACGCCTACTTCACCGATACCCCGACGCGGATGATCCGGCGGCAGGCGCTCGACCCGGAGACTGGCTGGCCCGAGGGCGCGCCGGTCGACTGGCTCGACCTGAGGGGTGAGCAGGTGAATCCCGACGGCGCCGTGGTCGATGCGGAGGGCAACCTCTGGAACGCGCAATGGGGCGCCGGCCGGGTCGCCTGCTATTCTCCGGATGGCACGTTCCTGAGGGCTGTCGCCTTTCCGGGCGCGCATACATCCTGTCCCGCCTTCGGCGGGCCGGATCTGGGTACGCTTTTCTGCACGACGGCCCGGCAAGGCATTGCCCGGGACGCTCTCGAAGAGGAGCCGCGCAACGGCATGACGTTCGCGGCCGAAGGCGTGGCGAAGGGCCAGGCGGAACACCGGGTGATGCTGTGACGCGTGCGCTCGGCGTCTGCTATTACCCCGAGCACTGGCCGGAGGACATCTGGGCCGAAGACGCCGCGCGGATGGCCGAGGCCGGCATCGACTGGGTCCGCATCGGCGAGTTCGCGTGGTCCCGCCTCGAGCCCGAGCCGGGGCGGCTGGACTTCGGCTGGCTCGACCGGGCGATCGACGTTCTCGGAAGCGCGGGCCGGAAGATCGTGCTTGGCACGCCCACGGCCACGCCGCCCCGCTGGATGCTGGACCGGCACCCGGACATGCTGGCCGTCGACAGGGAGGGCCGCGAACGCGGCTTCGGCTCGCGCCGGCACTACGACTTCAGCCATGCCGGCTATCGCCAAGAGTGCTGCCGCATTGCCCGCCTGCTGGGGGAGCGTTACGGCCGGCACGCGCACGTCCACGCATGGCAGATCGACAACGAATACGACTGCCACGACACCGTCCTGTCCTATTCCGTTGCCGCCACACATGCGTTCCGCGACTGGCTCGCGCAGCGGTATCAATCCGTCGATGCCTTGAATCGTGCCTGGGGCAACGTCTTCTGGTCGATGGACTACCGGAGTTTCGACCAGATCGACCCGCCGCACCTGACCGTGACGGAGCCCAACCCGGCGCATGTCCTGGCCTTCCGCCGGTTCTCCTCCGATCAGGTCGTGCGGTTCAACCGCGCGCAGGTCGACGTTCTGCGCAGGCTCACGGACCGTCCGCTGATCCACAATTACATGGGCCGCGTGACGGGCTTCGACCACTGGACGGTGGGGGCCGATCTCGACGTGGCGAGTTGGGACAGCTATCCGATCGGGTTCCTGTCGGACCGGCTCGAGACGACGGGCGACCACAAGACGCGGTTCCTGCGTCAGGGCGATCCCGACATGCAGGCGTTTCACCACG
>CAYTBD010000111.1:0-6964 GCA_964435755.1 uncultured Rhodobacterales bacterium | reverse complement strand
ACACCTCGAACAGCTTCCGCGTCTGGGATTCCACGCCCTTCGCCCCGTCGATCACCATGATCGCGGCGTCGACGGCGGTGAGCGTGCGGTAGGTGTCCTCGGAGAAGTCCGAGTGGCCGGGCGTGTCGACGAGGTTGAACCGCCAGGTCTTGTACTCGAAGGACATCGCCGAGGCCGAGACCGAGATGCCCCGGTCCTTTTCCATGGCCATGAAGTCGGACCGCGTTCGCCGCGCCTCGCCCTTGGCGCGGACCTGCCCCGCCATCTGGATCGCGCCGCCGAAAAGAAGGAACTTCTCCGTCAGGGTCGTCTTGCCGGCGTCGGGGTGCGAGATGATCGCGAAGGTCCGGCGGCGGGCGATCTCTGGCGGCAGGGCCGCGGCATTGTGGGCACGATCGAGCATGGCGCGGGATATAGGCCGCGCCGGAGACAGGCGCAATCGCGCTGCGAGGATCCTTAAGAGAATCTTAGTCTTGAGGGCGCAGAACGGCATCCGGTCCATACCGGCCGGGGGCGCCCATGCAGATCCGTCGATTCAGCCCGCTCCTGCCCGTCTGCGGCATCCTTGGCGCCTGCGGCGGCGGCGGGGGCGGTGGCAGCGGCGAGGCCGGGGCGGCGTCGCCTGGACCGATGGAATACGCGGTGCGCGAAGCCGCCTTCGAAAGCCTGACGAGCCGGCTCGAGGACGCGGAGATCACCGCCACGCTGCCGACCTCCGGCACTGCCACATACGTGGGCTACCTCGGGGCCGCGGCGGACCTGCCCGGCGGCGCGCTCTTCTTCACGGGCGAAGCGGAGATGACGGCCCGTTTCGCGGCGCGGACGGTGTCGGGGCGGCTCGACCGGTTCCTCGGACCGGGCGGCGCGGCGATCCCCGGCTCGGCCGTGATCGTCGATGGTCGCATCGGCCCTGCGGGGATCACGGCAGGGGTCGACGGCCGCGTGGCCGCGGCCGGCGAAAGCCACGCGATCGACGGGGCGTTCTCCGGCACGTTCCTCGGCGCCTCGGCCCGGAGCGCGGCGGGGGTCGTCGACGCAACGCTGTCCTCGGGCGGAGCGGCCACGGGCACCCTGACCGGGGAGCTGTGGCTCGAACGCTGACATCGGCGGCTCGCGTCGTGCCCGGAGGGCAAGGCGCTTTCCTTTTTCGAACATGCCGGTATTCTGTGCCCGCCTATTTGGTGGGGTTGGACTGTGCGAAATACCATATTTGCCTATAAGGCGTCCGCTCTCGCGATGCTGATCGCCGTTTCGACACTCACCGCCTGTGGCGACGGCTCGACAACGGCTCTCGATCAGGATCGGGTCGCGGATTTCGCGGCGATGTCCGACCGGCTCGGCGATCTCTTCAACACCGGCTACACCGGACAGCCCGGAGAGGTGCCCAACAGCGGCTCGGCGGCATTCCGGGGATTTGCGGGCGTCGTTCTCGATACCGGGCCCGTGCCGCTCACCCTGATCGGCGACACCGCGATCGAGGTGGATTTCGGCACCCGGAACCTGACCGGCGAGATGACCGACTTCGTCGGCAACGATGGCGGCGCGCCGGGCGATTACGCCGGCAGGGTCGCCATCGTGGACGGCGAGATCGGCTTCGACACGCCCCGGGGCACCACGGTGCCGAACGACGTGCGCTTCGGATATGCGGGCGCGCTCACCGGGCAGGGGAACCTCGTGGAACTCGACGGCGACGTGACGGGCAAGCTCAAGGGCACGCCGATCCGGGGGCTGCTGGCATCCTCGGCGCCGGGGGAGACCGAGACGCTCAACGGTGCCATGGTCGGCGCGACCGTCGCCGTCGCCGCCGAGATCCGGTAACCGCACCGCTCTTCCCTCTCCGCGCCCCGGGTGCTAGCTCAGGCCCGGACAAGGTTTGAGGAGGGACGGCATGGATCTCGGCATCAAGGGGAAATGGGCGATCGTCTGCGCCTCGTCGAAGGGCCTGGGGCGCGGCTGCGCCGAGGCGCTGGCGGGGGCGGGGGTGAACCTCGTTCTGAACGCGCGGGGCGCCGACGCGCTCGAGGCCACGGCCGAGGCGATCCGCGCCGCCCACGGTGTCGAAGTGAAGACGGTCGCGGCCGACGTCACCACCGAGGCGGGACGGGCCGAACTGCTCGCCGCCTGTCCGAGCCCCGACATCCTCGTCAACAACGCCGGCGGCCCGCCGCCCGGCCTCTGGTCGGACTGGGAGCGCGAGGACTTCATCAAGGCGCTCGACGCGAACATGCTGACGCCCATCGCGCTCATCAAGGCTGTCGTGCCGGGCATGATGGACCGCGGCTGGGGCCGGGTCGTCAACATCACCTCGCAATCGGTGAAGGCGCCGATCCCGGCGCTGGGCCTGTCCAACTCCGCGCGCGCGGGGCTTACCGGCTATGTCGCGGGCACGTCGCGGCAGGTGGCGCACTCCGGCGTCACGATGAACAACATGCTGCCCGGCATCCATGCCACGGCCCGGGCCGACGCTCTCGACGGCAACGTCGCGCGTCAGAAGAACATCTCGGTGGACGAGGCCCGCGCAGAGCGCGAGAAGACGATTCCCGCCCGCCGCTACGGCACCCCGGAGGAATTCGGCGCGATGTGCGCGTTTCTCTGCTCGGTCCATGCCGGTTTCATCGTCGGCCAGAACATCCTTCTCGACGGCGGCGGGGTCAATTCGACGCTCTGAGGGCACGGCGTTCCCGCTTGCGGAGCCATGGGGCGGCTGATAGCCCCATGACCGATAATTTTCATCGGGATTACGAGGGCCTGAGGTGAACGCCGCTCCGCCACGGCTTGAGATCCGCCACGTCACGCGCCGCTACGGCGGCCGGAACGTCGTGCACGACGTCTCCCTGTCGGTGATGGCGGGGCAGGTGATGTGCCTCCTCGGACCCTCCGGCTGCGGCAAGTCGACGACGCTCCGGATCATCGCGGGCGTCGAGCGGCAGGACGCGGGCGAGGTGCTGATCGACGGCGAGGTGATCTCGGAGGCGCATCGCCACGACCCGCCCGAAGCGCGGGGCGTCGGGTTGATGTTCCAGGATTTCGCGCTGTTCCCGCACCTCACCGTCGCCGGAAACGTGGCCTTCGGGCTCTCGGGGACGAAGGCCGAAAAGCGCGCCCGGGTCGAAGAGCTTCTCGCGCGGGTCCGGCTGCCGCATCTCATCGACAGTTTCCCGCACGAGCTTTCGGGCGGCGAGCAGCAGCGCGTCGCGCTGGTCCGCGCGATCGCCCCGCGTCCACGGATCATGCTGATGGACGAGCCGTTCTCGGGCCTCGACAACCGGCTCCGCGACGGGGTGCGCGACGAGACGCTGGAAATCCTGAAGGAGGAAGGGGCGGCGGTTCTCCTCGTCACGCACGAACCCGAGGAGGCGATGCGCATGGCCGACGAGATCGCGCTGATGCGGGACGGGCACATCGTCCAGCGCGGCGCGCCCTACAACGTCTACAACGCGCCCGTGGACAAGAGCGCGGCGGCCTTCTTCAGCGATATCAACGTGATCCGTGGCAAGGTTGAAGGGGCGCTGACCGATACGCCCTTCGGCCAGTTCCTCGCTCCCGGCGTGCCGGACGGCACCGAGGTGGAGATCGTCATCCGTCCCCAGCACCTCCGGATCGACTTCGACCGGAACGGGCGCGGCCCGAACCCGACACCGCAGGACGGCATCCCGGCCCGCGCCGTGGTGGGCCGGGCGCGATTCATGGGCCACGAGAGCCTCGTCGAGCTTCGGCTCGAGCACGACGGCTCGATCATCCGGGCGACGGTGCCCTCGGTCTTCCTGCCAAAGCCCGGCACGGCGCTCTGGATCATGTTCCGGCGCGAACGGTGCTTCGTCTTCCCCGCCAAGGCGCCCGGCTCTCCGGATTGAGCGCGCGCTGTCCGGCGCGGGCGTGTTCGCAGCGGGATGACGCCTCAGGGCGAGTCCGGCGGCCGGCTTGTCCGGTCCACGTAGTCCGCGAGCGACTTGCCCGGTTCGTCGACGAACAACTCCGGCCGGGTCGCGACATCGACGATCCGGTCGACCCGGATGACGCGGAAGTCGCCGCGCGCCTCGCACCATGCGGTCAGTGTCCAGACGCGGCCCCGGTATTCCATCTGGAGCGGGCGGATCACCTCGCGCGTCTCGCGGCCCCCTTCTCCGCGATAGGTGAGGTCGAGCTTCTGGCGCGCCCGGATCGCGGCCCGCAGGACCGGCATGTGTCGGAAGCCCCGCGCGGCATCCGCGAAGGGGTGGACGGCGAAGCCCCGGCCTTGTCCCCCTGCGCTGCCGTCATCGGGCAGCACGGCGTCGAGCTTGGCGGCCACGCTCTTCGCCGCGCTCTGCAGTTCGGGGTCGGCCGCCTCGGCGACGACGGCCATGCCGAGCTCCAGCGCTTCGAACTCGAGGAGCGTCAGGTTCAGCGGCGGCAGCGTCACCGGTGCGCCCATCACGTAGCCCGTGCCGCGCGCGCCCTCGACCGGAATGCCGGAGCCCCGGAGCGTCTCGATGTCGCGATAGACCGTGCGCACCGACACCCGGAGACGGTCCGCGAGGTCCTGCGCGCGGTGCAGGCGGCCGTCGCGCAGTATCTCGACGAGATCGAAAAGGCGGTCGGTGCGGCGCATGGAGTCCGGCGGGGGCTGAGGGATCACTCCGATTCGGCGGCCCGGTCCGGGACCGGCGCTGGCCAACTGACACTAACCTGTCAGTAGATGCGGTGCAATCCGCCGAAAGTCGCGCCTGCGCAGGGACGGGGGCGCCCGAACGGCGGTCTGCCCTTCCGGTGCGCGACGGCGGTGACTAGATAAGCGGCGACATCACACTCATCCCATCGAGGGAACCTGACCAATGCTCAACAACATCGGCCTTCCCGGCCTCCTCCTCATCGCCATCGTCGTGCTCGTCCTCTTCGGCCGGGGCAAGATCTCCTCGCTCATGGGCGAGGTCGGCAAGGGCATCACCGCGTTCAAGAAGGGCGTCAGCGACAGCACGAAGGAGCTCGAGGAGAGCACCGAAAACGCGCGCGACGTGACCCCAGAGAACGAGAAGGACAAGGTCTGACCTCCGGACCCCGGGACGACACTCAATGTTGGATATCGGCTGGACCGAGCTTCTCGTCATCGGCGTCGTCGCGCTGATCGTTGTGGGCCCGAAGGACCTGCCCGGCATGTTCCGCACGCTGGGACAGTTCACGGGCAAGATGCGGCGCATGGCGCGCGACTTTCAGCGCGCGATGGATGACGCCGCCGACGAGAGCGGCGTCAAGCAGACCGCGTCGGATCTCAAGACGATGACCTCGTCGAAGAACCTCGGTCTCGACAAGCTCAAGAACGCGGCGGACCGTTTCGACAAGTGGGAGCCCACGAAATCCGCAAGATCCGCGGATAAGTCGGCCGCGCTGGGCGAGAACACCGCGAAGCTCAAGGAAAACCAGGCGCTCGAGGCGCAGAAGCGGCTCGCCGCGGCGCGGGCCTCCCGCGAGGCGAAGGCGGCCGAGGCCGCAACGCCCGCGCCGGGACCCGAGCCCGAAGCGCGCATGCCGCGCGAGAGGCCGGGCGCGCCCACCGCGCGGGCCGCGCGGCCCAAGAACATGCCCAAGAAGAAGCCCGCGAGAGGCCGATGACACAGACCGACGAGATCGACGATTCCGCGGCACCGCTGATCGAGCATCTGGCGGAGTTGCGCGCGCGGCTGATCAAGTCGGCCGTGGCCTTCATCATCGGGATGGTGCTGTGCTTCACCGTCTGGAACCCGATCTTCAACTTCCTGACCGAACCGCTCTGCGGCGCGATGGCCGAGCGCGGCCACGAGGACTGCGGTCTGATCCTGATCAAGCTGCAGGAAGGCTTCTTCGTCGCGATCTCGATTTCGCTGATGGGCGGGCTCGCGCTGTCGTTCCCGTTCATCAGCTATCAGCTCTGGCGGTTCGTGGCGCCCGGTCTCTACCGGACCGAAAAGAACGCGTTCCTGCCGTTCATGGTGGCCTCGCCCTTCATGTTCTTCCTCGGCGCGTCGTTCGCCTTCTATGTGGTCACGCCGCTCGCCTTCGACTTCTTCCTCGGCTTTCAGCAGCCCGGCACCGTGATCGGCGAGGGCTCGGTCGAGGACGCGGTGGCCGGCATCGCCTTTCAGGGCTCGGCACAGGAATACCTGAGCCTCACCATCAAGTTCATCGTGGCCTTCGGGCTCTGTTTCCAGCTGCCGGTGCTGCTCACGCTGATGGGCAAGGCGGGGCTGGTGACGGCGCGCGGGCTCGCCGATGTCCGGAAATACGCGGTCGTGGCGATCCTGATGCTCGCGGCGCTCGTCACGCCGCCGGACGTGATCACGCAGGTCATCCTCTTCGTCGCGGTCTACGGCCTCTACGAAATCTCCATCCAGCTCGTGAAATGGGTGGAGAAGAAGCGGGTCGAGGAGCTTCGCCGCGAAGGCGTGCTGGGCGAGGACGAGGATCTCTACGACTTCGGCGACGACTCCGGCGAGGAGAAGGAATGAGCGACGACGCGCTGGCGCGCATCGCCGCCGCCCTCGAACGAATCGCCCCGGCGCCGCGCCCGGCGCCGGATTTCGGCACCGACGACGCCTTCGTCTGGCATGTGGAACCCGACCGGCTGGACCCCGTGGCGCGGGTGAACCGGATCGACATCGGGCTGCTCGTCGGCATCGACCGGTCGCGCGACACGCTGCTCGAGAACACCCGGCAGTTCGCGAAGGGCCTGCCCGCGAACAACGCGCTTCTCTGGGGCGCGCGCGGGATGGGCAAGTCCTCCCTCGTGAAGGCGGTCCACGCGGCGGTCGTGTCCGAGGGGCACGCGCTCAAGATCGTCGAGCTTCATCGCGAGGACCTGCCGAGCGTGGGCCGGCTGCTCTCGATCCTGCGCGCGGCGTCCGGGCATCGATTCCTGCTCTTCTGCGACGACCTTTCCTTCAGCCACGACGACGAGCACTACAAGAGCCTGAAGGCGGTGCTCGACGGGGGCGTCGAGGGGCGGCCGGAC
>CAYTBD010000110.1:4711-7016 GCA_964435755.1 uncultured Rhodobacterales bacterium | reverse complement strand
GCCTCAAGCCCACCTACGGGCGCTGCTCGCGCTGGGGGATCGTCGCCTTCGCCTCCTCGCTCGACCAGGCCGGGCCGATGACGAAGACGGTGCGCGACGCGGCGATCATGCTTCAGGCGATGGCCGGGCACGACCCGAAGGATTCGACCTCGGCCGACATTCCCGTACCGGACTTCGAGGCGATGCTCACCGGCGACATCCGGGGCAAGACGATCGGGATCCCCAGGGAATACCGGATGGACGGGATGCCGGGCGAGATCGAAGCGCTCTGGGCAAGGGGCGCGGACATGCTGCGCGACGCCGGCGCGAAGATCGTCGACATCTCGCTGCCGCACACGAAATACGCCCTGCCCGCCTACTACGTCATCGCGCCCGCCGAGGCGTCGTCGAACCTCGCCCGCTACGACGGCGTCCGCTACGGGCACCGGGCGAAGCTCAGCCAGGGCGACGGCGTGACGGAGATGTACGAGAAGACCCGCGCCGAGGGCTTCGGAGCCGAGGTCAAGCGGCGGATCATGGTGGGCACCTACGTGCTGTCGGCCGGTTTCTACGACGCCTACTACAACCGTGCGCGCAAGGTGCGCGCGCTCATCAAGCGCGATTTCGACGAGGTCTTCGATCAGGGCGTCGACGCGATCCTGACGCCGGCCACGCCCTCCGCCGCCTTCGGGCTCGGCGAGATGACCGAGGCCGATCCGGTGGAGATGTATCTCAACGACGTCTTCACGGTCACGGTCAATCTGGCGGGTCTTCCCGGCATCGCCGTTCCCGCCGGCATGGACAAGCAGGGCCTGCCGCTCGGGCTTCAGCTCATCGGGCGGCCCTGGGAGGAGGGCGATCTTCTCAACACCGCCTGCGCGCTTGAACGGGCGGCAGGCTTTGTGGCGAAGCCTGACAAATGGTGGTAGCATCTCGAACCGCAACGAAGACGAGCAGGCATCTCATGACGCGGCTGGCACTTTCCCTCGCAGCCCTCGCACTCGCGGCCTGTGCGCCGCAGGTGCCCGATTCCGCAGCCGGAGTGGGCTTCGGCGACTATCAGGATTACACCTCCTCCCGGAGCGAGCGTGACAGCGTCCTGACCGGGCAGGTGCCGCTCATCCCGGGCGACAGGGTCATTGCGCAGGAGACGATCGGGAACACCGACGGCCGCATCGCCGCCGCGCCGGCCGCCGGCGAGCCTCTGAGCGCGCTGGCGAACAATCCCGCGATCTCCGACGAGCAGAGCTTCGAGGCGGTCAGCGCGCGGGAGAGCATCGAGAGCGACGCCGAACGCCTCGCGCGGCTCCGCCAGGAATACGAGGTCATCGCCCCCGAGCCGCTGCCGTCGCGCCCGGGCGGGTCGGGGCCGAACATCGTGGCCTTCGCGCTCAACACCACGAACACGGTCGGACAGCCGGTCTACCGCCGGTCGGGCTTCAACGCCGAAAACCGGTTCCAGCGGGCCTGCGCGCGCTACGCGACCGCGGACGAGGCGCAACGGGACTTCCTGTCGCGAGGCGGCCCCGAAACCGACCGGCTGGGCGTCGATCCCGACGGGGACGGCTTCGCCTGCTTCTGGGATCCGCGGCCGTTCCGCGCGGCGCGGGGCGGCTGAGCCGCTTGCAGGTCGCCGACCACCCGTCGCCGAACTTCGGAGAGCGCCGGGGCGGTCTTCTGCCCTCGCTCGTCGTGCTTCACTACACCGCGATGCCGTCCGCGCGGGCGTCGCTGGAGCGTCTCTGCGATCCCGCGGCCGAAGTGTCCGCCCACTACCTGATCGACGAGGACGGCTCGATGCTGCGGCTCGTCGACGAGAGCCTGCGCGCCTGGCACGCGGGGGCAGGCGACTGGGCCGGGGCGGGGGACGTCAACTCCCGCTCGATCGGGATCGAACTTCAGAACGACGGCACCTCGCCCTTCCCCGAGACGCAGATGGCGGCGCTCGAAGGCTTGCTCGGCGGACTACTGGAACGTTGGAACATACCCCCCGAAGGCGTCATCGCCCATTCCGACATGGCGCCCGACCGGAAGACCGATCCGGGGCCGCGCTTCGACTGGCGGCGGCTGGCCCGGGCCGGGCTCTCGGTCTGGCCGGAGGCCGCCGATCCCGGCGACTTCCGCGCCGATGCGCAGAGCTTCGGCTATGCCGACGCGCCCGAGGCGGTCATCGCGGCGGTCTTCCGCCTCCGCTTCCGGCCCTGGGCCGAGGGTCCGGTGGACGATATCGACCGTGCGCTGATGGCGGGCCTCGTCGCGCGGCGGGGCGTTGACCGGCGGCAGGGGACCGCCTAGATACCAATGGCGCGGATGGCCGGATGGCCGC
>CAYTBD010000110.1:0-4701 GCA_964435755.1 uncultured Rhodobacterales bacterium | reverse complement strand
CGCGCTCATGGCGGGGCTCGCCGGGCGCTGGCCCTGCCGGGGCGGGGATTGACCGGCGGCGCGCGCGTGCCTATCTCGACGAGGCGCGGAGGGTCGGATGGCCGCGGCCCCTCGGGGTCGAGGAAAGTCCGGACTCCATGAAGCGACGGTGCCGGGTAACGCCCGGGCGGGGAAACCCGACGGAAAGTGCCACAGAAAACAGACCGCCCGTCGAACCGGAGGTTCGCCGAAGGTCTTCGACGGGTAAGGGTGAAACGGTGGGGCAAGAGCCCACCGCGGACCTGGCGACAGGGACGGCACGGCAAGCCCCACCGGGAGCAATGCCGAATAGGGGCCTCGCGCCGGCTGATCCCTCCGGGGATATCGCGGCAGGGATGCTTCAGCCCGAGAGGCCCGGGTTGGCAGCTCGAGCCCGCCGGCAACGGCGGGCCCAGAGGAATGGTCATCCATCCCCGCAAGGGGAGGACAGAATCCGGCTTACAGGCCGTCCGCGCGTATCATTCCACCAGCATCTTGGCCGTGGCGTAGCCGACCGCGTGCATGTCGGTCAGGTTGAAGATGCCCACGTCCATGTCGGCGTCCCGGCCGTCGGGCTCGGTCGCGGTCAGGCGACCCTCGCAGCCGTTGTCCGACGTCGCGTCGAAGGTGACGGGACCATAGGTGTTCCAGCGGCAGGTCAGGCTCTCGTCGATCGGCTGTTCCGCGCCGTAGACGACGGCCTCGAAGGACTCGCCCGGGGACACGGGATTGCGCACGTCGACGATCTCGATCCGGATGTCGCTGAAGCCGTTGTTGTAGGGGAAGACGCCCGAGGTCGTCCCGATCTCCGCGCCGTCCGAGCCGGTCGCGGTGATCGTGTAGGGAACCTGCCCGCCGGGCAGCGCGTGCCCGTTGTCGTCCCGCACCGGAACCGTCGCCTGTTTCAGCGTGAGGTTCGCGCAGTCGTGCGATACCACCGCGAGGTGCCCGTCATAGGGCCGAGGCAGCGAGACGTCGCAGGTCGCGCCCTGGGGAAGCTCGCCCGAGGCGCCGGAAACCCGCACGATCAGGTCTCCGCCAAGCTGCACGGATCCGCCGACGAGGTCGGCCCGCAGGCTCTCGGCCGCGGCAGCGCCGGCCGTGCCGATGGCGAATGCAAGGAGAAACAGCAGTCGATGCGTCATGAGGCCCCCATCCTTTGACGGGGGCGATCGTAACGAATCGTCCCCGGCGACGTCAAAAAAAACGTCGCCGGACGGGTTGCCGCAGCTTCGATCGGCGCCCCCGTGCTATGGTCGGCGCGGAGATCTGGACTGCTCACGATCGGAGGACACATGAGTTTCGTCAGAACACTGGCCACGCTGGCCGCCGGCTTCGCCGTGGCCAAGGGCTATGACAAGTACAAGGGACTGGGCGGCATGGCCGGTGTCCGGAAGGAAATGCAGGAGAACGAAGCGGTCCAGAGCGCGACCGATCAGGTGGGCGCGATGCTGTCGAAGGTCGGCGTGCCGGGCGGCGGCGACGGCATCCGCAAGATGATGGATCAATGGCTCGGCACCACCGAACAGGCGGGCGAGACGGCGGCGGCGGGTTTCGGCGGCCTGCTTTCGGCGATCACGGGCGCAGCCGCGGGCGGAGCCGAGCAGGCGGGCCAGATGATGGACGCGGTCACCGGCAAGACCGGCGCGACCGCCGCCATGGAGGATAACGCCCGGCTGATGATCCGCGCGATGATCCAGGCGGCCAAGGCCGACGGCGAGATCGACGAGGGCGAGCGGGCGCGCATCCTGGAGAAGCTCGGCGACATCGGACCGGAGGAACGCGCCTTCGTCGAGGCGGAGATGACGAAGCCGGTGGATATCGAGGCGCTGGCCTCCGACACGGGCGACCGGATGAAGGCGCAGGTCTACGCGATGTCGCTGATGGCGATCCGCGTCGACAAGGCGTCCGAAGCCGCCTATCTCGACGGGCTCGCCAACGCGCTCGGGCTGTCCGACGAGGCGCGCAACGCAATCCACGGGGCAATGGGCCTCGCCTGAGCGAACCCGCTTGACTTGCGGTGCGCCGCCGGTAAAAGGCGGGCCTTGAGGAATTCAGGGCGCGCCCAGCGGGGCGCCCCAGAGGAGACGACCCATGGCGAAACCGACGACCATCAAGATCCGCCTGAACTCGACCGCGGACACGGGCCACTTCTACGTGACAAAGAAGAACGCCCGCACGATGACCGAGAAGATGACCGTGCGGAAGTACGATCCGGTCGCGCGCAAGCATGTCGAGTACAAGGAAGGCAAGATCAAGTAATCCTGCCCCATCGGGCTGCGAACGGCCTTCCCGCGGGGGAGGCCGTTTTTGCGTGC
Organism: uncultured Rhodobacterales bacterium; assembly: GCA_964435755.1. Taxonomy (GTDB): domain Bacteria; phylum Pseudomonadota; class Alphaproteobacteria; order Rhodobacterales; family Rhodobacteraceae; genus DAINOF01. Next base: position 2,365 of record CAYTBD010000110.1, on the reverse strand, counting down.
CTCTCCTGCGGAAAACCTTTCCTTTTGCCGGGCCGCGCTATCTGCGGATCATGGGCGCCGGTTCGATCACTCTGAGATCCGCCACAAGCCGCGATGTCGCCGCGGTCGATGCGCTGCTGTCGCGAAGCTATCCCAGACTCCTCAGCAAGGATTACCCGCCTTCGACGATCGTCACGGCGGTGCCGCTGATCGGCCGGGCCAACGCGTCCCTCGTGACCTCGGGCACCTACTACGTGGCCGAGGCGGAAGACGGGTCGCTGCTCGGCGCGGGCGGCTGGACGCCGTCGTCCCGGATGCGGGACGCGGCGCAGGTCCGCCACCTCGCCGTCGACTGGCGCCACCAGCGCGAGGGGATCGGGCGGCGCCTGATGATGGGCATCTTCGCCGAGGCGCGGCTGCAGGGCATCCGCCGGCTCGACGCGCAGGCGACACGGACGGCCGTCCGGTTCTACGCGGCGATGGGTTTCGAGAACATGGGCGAGATCACCGTGCCGCTCCGCCCGGGGATCGAGTTTCCGGCCGTGATGATGCGCCGGTTCCTCTGACGCGCCGGGTCCCGCCGGTCTGCCGCCGTGCCGCGGCGCCTCTCCGATCGGAAACGAAAAAGGCCGGCGAAATCGCCGGCCTTCGTGTTTCGGAGCCTTTTCGGTCTATTCCCGGCTGCCCATGAATTGCAGCAGGAACATGAAAAGGTTGATGAAGTTGAGATACAGGCTCAACGCGCCCATGATGCCCGACTTGTCCAGCCATTCCTGGTCCATGTGCTGCGCATGCGCGATGTAGTCGGTCTTGATGCGCTGCGTGTCGTAGGCGGTGAGACCCGCGAAGATCAGCACGCCGAGGATCGACACCGCGAACATGATCGCGGGCGATTGCAGGAACAGGTTGACGATCATCGCCACGATGAGGCCGATCACGCCCATGATGAGGAAAGAACCCCATCCCGAGATGTCCTTCTTCGTCGTGTAGCCCCAGAGTGACAGGCCCGCGAAGGCGATCGAGGTCACGAGAAAGGTCTGCGCGATGGACAGGCCGGTGAAGGCCGCGAAGATCCACGAGATCGAGAGGCCCATGAGCGCCGCGAACACGTAGAACAGCGCCTGTGCGCCCGCCGCGGACACCCGGTTGATCATCGCGCCGAAGGCGAAGACGAAGATCAGCGGCGCGAACATGACGATCCAGCCAAGGATGTTCGGCGAGAGCGTCACCGGATCGCGGAAAATCGACAGGAGCGCGGGGCTCGAGCCCACGGCCCAGGCAACGCCGGCCGTGACCAGCATGCCCACGGACATGGTTCCGTAGACCTTGTTCATATGGGCGCGAAGGCCCTCGTCTATCGCGGCGGCCGTACGAGCGCCTGTCTGCGCACGAGCCGTCTGATACTCAGCCATTTATACCCTCCAAAGGTTCAAGGCGGGCTGACCCCCGAGGTCCGGCCGCCCTTGCCTTGAGTATTTGGCGAATCCGGCCCTCATTTCAAGTCATTCCGTCCATGAAACGCAGCGTTTTCGGTGGGATCGCACGGCTTTGCCACGTTCAGCGCCGCCAGAAGGGCGGCACGTCCCACATTGCCCTGCGCGCTTCGCGCGCCGCCTCGGCGCGCGTCAGGCCGAGATCGCTCAGCAGATGATCGTCGAGTTGCGCCAGCGACCGGCGCTGACGCCAGACGCCGAGGGCCTGTCCGATACGGCGCCAGAGATGTCCGGCGGGCACGGAGGGGCGATGGAAGGCGTGATGGGAGTGGGCTTGGGACGGCATGAGAGGTTTCCTTCGAATCTCGTGATGCTTCACAGTGGAGCCATGATTTCTGTTGATACATTTGCCAGCCTGTGTTTGATAAGTGAAACGAATGTTTTTGAACCGATGCATCACGGAGGGTGATATGACGCGAAACCTCGACATGACAGCCCTCCGGTCGTTCGTGGCCGTCGCCGAAACCGGCGGCGTCACCCGGGCGGCGGGGCTTCTCAACCTCACGCAGTCGGCCGTTTCCATGCAGCTGAAGCGCCTCGAGGAGGCGCTGGGGCTTGCGCTTCTCGATCGGGCGGGCCGGGGGATCGCGCTGACGCCGTCGGGCGAGCAGCTTCTGGGTTACGCCCGCCGGATGCTCGACATCAACGACGAGGTCTACCGGCGCCTCACCAGCCGGTCCTACGAGGGCGAGGTCAAGCTCGGCGCGCCGCACGACCTCGTCTATCGCGTGATCCCGCAGATTCTCAAGCAGTTCCACGCCACCCATCCCCGGATGCGGGTCATCCTGAGTTCGACGATGACCCGGACCCTCAAGGAGCAGTTCGCGCGCGGCGAACTGGACATGATCCTGACCACCGAGGCAGAGGACTCCTCGCTTCTGGACGAGGAGATC
>CAYTBD010000109.1:993-7170 GCA_964435755.1 uncultured Rhodobacterales bacterium | reverse complement strand
CGCCGGACCGATGCGAGGGGGCCGTCCGCCCCCTCGCGCTCCCCCGAGGATATTTGCGGACAGATGGAGGCGCGGCGTCAGACTTCCTCGATCCGGATCGCGACCGGATCGGAGGCGAGCACGCCGGTGCCGCCCATCTTCGAGACCGCCTCGTCGAGGGCGGTGCGTGTCGTCCGGTGCGTGACGATGAGGACCGGCGCCGCGACGTCTTCGTGGCCGTACTGCCGCATCCTGTCGATCGAGATGCCGGCGTCGCCCAGGACCGCCGCGATCCGGGCCAGCGCGCCGGGCTTGTCGACGAGCGCCATGCGCAGGTAGTAGGGCGCGGGCGCGGAGGCCGTCGCGCCCTCGACCGGGGCGAGCGACCGCGCGGGCTGGCCGAAGGTGGAGACGCGGGTGCCGCGCGCGATGTCGAGGATGTCCGACATCACCGCGCTCGCCGTCGGCCCTTCTCCGGCGCCCGCGCCGCGCAGGACGATCTGGCCCGCGGCGTCGCCTTCGAGCACGACCATGTTCATCGCGTTCTCGAGCTGGCCGAGCGGCGAGGTCTCCGGGACGAGGCAGGGACTCATCCGGCTCTCCAGCCCGCGGCCCGTCATCTGCGCGACGCCGAGGAGCTTGACCCGGAAGCCCATGTCGGCGGCATGGCGAATGTCCTCGATGGTGATCCGCTCGATCCCCTCGATCCGCATGGCGCCGAAGTTCAGCCGGGTGCCGAAGGCGATGGCGGCCAGCAGCGCGAGCTTGTGGCCCGCGTCGATCCCGCCCACGTCGAGCGTGGGGTCGGCCTCGAGATAGCCCAATGCCTGCGCCTCGGCGAAGACCTCCTCGTAGCTGAGGCCCGCGCTTTCCATCCGGGTCAGGATGTAGTTGCAGGTGCCGTTCATCACGCCCATCACCCGGACGACCTCGTTTCCGGCGAGACCTTCTGTCAGCGCCTTGACGACCGGGATGCCGCCCGCGACGGCGGCCTCGAAGCGGATCACGTGGCCCTTGGCCTCGGCCTTTTCCGCGAGCGCCTGGCCGTGGAGCGCCATCATCGCCTTGTTCGCGGTCACCACGTCCTTTCCGGCGGCGATGGCGGCCTCGACGGCGGCCTTCGCCGGTCCGTCCGACCCGCCCATCAGCTCGACCAGCACGTCCACGTCGTCGCGGCGGGCGAGCGCCACCGGATCGTCTTCCCAGGCATAGGCCGACAGCCGGACGCCCCGGTCCTTCTGGCGGGTGCGGGCGGAGACGGCGGAGATGGCGATCTCGCGGCCCGTCCGGGCCGTCAGGAGCTCGGCGCGGCGCTGCACGATCTTGACCACGCCGGCACCCACGGTGCCGAGCCCGGCGATGCCTAGTCTCAGGGCGGAACTCATCGGCGCGGCTCTCCTTCGCTGAGGTCGTCCGCGCGGGCTTAGCGCAGAAGGCGGGGGCGGGCAATCATTCGGCCGGGTCCCCGGCGCTCCCGTCGGCGAGGGCGTCCAGCCGGCGGGCCATGTCCGCGAGCGCCTCCCGGTCCTCGACCGGCTGATCGAGGATATCCGCGCGGCGGCGCAGCCCCTCGGCCCGATCCAGAAGCTCCTCTTCGATCTCCGCGGAGGTCTCGCGATCCTCGTCGGTGATGCGGGTCTTGCCCAGAAGCTCGTCGAACGGAACGAGGTCCGCGTAGCCGGTGGGCTCGGCCGCGATCCCGAGATCGGGCCAGTCGGCGCAGCCTCCCGTCACGGCCGCCAAGACAACGAACAGGGCGCGTTTCACCGTTCGGCTCTCCACATCTGACGCCGGACCGTAGCTCCGGGGCGCGGTCCTGCGCAAGCGCGACCGTATTGAACTGAACGGGCGTTCAGATACCATGCCCGGATGGCGCGCAAGTCAGGCTCCCATTCCGAGATCACCGGGCCGAAGGTCCGGGCCGCGGCGCTCAAGCTGTTCGGGCGCTACGGCTACGCCGCCGTCTCGATGCGCCAGATCGCGAGGGAGGTGGGCGTGCAGGCCGGCGCGCTCTATCTCTACACCCCTGACAAGCAGACGCTTCTCTTCGACCTCATGCGGAGCCACATGAAGGAGCTCCTCGCGGCGTGGGAGGCGGTGGACAAGGGCCGCACGGCGACCGAGCGCCTCGAGGATTTCGTGCGCTTCCACATCCGGTTCCACCTCGACCGACCGGACGAGGTCTTCCTCGCCTACATGGAGCTCCGCAGCCTGGAGCCCGACAACTTCGCGGTGATCGAGGGCCTGCGCCACGCCTACGAGGACCAACTCGAGACCATCATCCGCGACGGTCAGCAGGAGGGCGGCTTTCAGGTGCCCGACACCAAGCTCGCCACGCTGGCGGTCATCGCGATGCTCACCGGCGTGACGACATGGTATCGCGAGGGCGGGCGGCTGTCCCGCGACCGGGTCGAGCGGATCTACTGGAACATGGTGCGCCGGGCCGTGAAGGCGTGAGGCCTCGCCAAGCCCGGAAAACCGCGCTAGACCCCGCCAGTCAGACGGAGCGGGCATGACCGACGTACTCGTGAGCATAGGGGCGAGCCGGCCGCGGCTCGTGGTGGGCGTGGGCATGCAGATCCTGCTCGGCGCGATCCTGATCTGGGTCGCGGCGGCGCATCCCCCCGAAACGATCGGCTGGCAGCTCTTTCTTCTCGCCGCGGGCGGCGCGGCGCTCTGGAGCGCCTACGCCTCCTGGGCGGCGGGCCGCAGACACCTCACGCTGACGCGCGAGACGTTGGCGGACTCCTCGGGGGCGGTGCTCTGCCGGATCGAGGACATCCGGGAGGTCAGCCGGGGGGTTTTCGCCTTCAAGCCGGCGCGCGGCTTCTCGCTGGTTCTCAAGCGCCCGCACAAGGGCGCCTGGGCGCCCGGGCTGTGGTGGCGGATCGGGCGCCGGGTGGGCGTCGGCGGCATGACGGGCGCCGCCGAGACCCGGCTGATGGCGGAGATGATCGAGGCGTTGCTCGCCGAGCGGGCGGCGCGCGGCTAGACCCCGTTCCAGAGCACCTGCGGCACGAAGCGCGGACTCGTCACCACGGTCTGGGTGAAGCTCCGGGCGGGGAGGCCGACGTTGAAGGTCGGACTCCAGTCGGTGGAGGTGTCGACCACGATCACCTCGTCGCCTCGCGCGATCATCGGGATTTTCGCTTCGATCTGCGCCAGGTCGGTGTATCCCGGCAGTCCCTCCGTGCCCTCGGACCACTCAAGCTGGAGGTATTCGTTGCCGTTGCTGTCGACCCTCTGCCGGACGACGCTGACCCGGAGCTGCTGGTTCGTGTCTCCCGTGTTCAGGAACCGGTAGATCGTGCGCGCGCCCTCGAGGTAGGTCATGTCGATCGGGCGCTGTTCGCGCGAGATCATGTCGGCGACGGTGTAGGCGGACTTCAGGTTGATGTTCTCCGTCTTGTAGGCGTCCCAGAACACGAACATCGCCGTGTAAGCCCACATCAGAAGAGGGAAAAGCACGACCGTCTCGACCGAGAGAGAGCCGGTTTCGGCGCGGCGGAAGCGGGCGAAGGATCTGAGGATGCGCACCATTGTTCAAATCACCTGCTGGGTTCGTTGACGAAGGCGGACGTCACGACGATCGCGTAGTTGCCCGCGCTGTCGCTGCGCATGGCGAGCCCGAGGCCGGTCGTCGGGAAGATCGGCTGGAACAGCGCGCAGACCCGCACGAGCATGAGTTCGTTGTTGCCGCCCACGGAATACTCGGTCTGATCGAACGGATCGATCGTCGACTCCACGTCGATGCAGCGTGGCGCCCCGTCCAGCGGGCCCCATGTCGTGAGATCCACGGGCGAAAGCTCGACCTGAACGACATCGTTGCAGTTGTCGACGAAATAGGTTCTCTCGCAGATCGTCTCCTTGAACTGGTCGAAATCCGGAGGCACGGGCGTCCCCAGCCGCAGTTCGCGCACGGCGAGGTCGACGCTGCGCTCCAGCATGACGTTCCGGAGCATCATCAGGCCGCTCTCGAAGGCGGCCAGGAAAACGGTCATGAATATCGGGAAGAGGATCACGAACTCGACGGTCGCTGCTCCGTCCTCGTCCCGCCCGAGGCGGACGAACCGCCTCGGCCTCCGGTCGGGGGTCCGGCTCATAGCGTCAGCCTCAACTGGTTGATGGTCTTCGCGATCGCCTGGAATGCGCTCTCGACGTTGAGATCCTCGATCGGGAAGAAGTGCGCGTTCGAGCTTGCGCAGTCGCGCATCAGGTTCGAGGCGCTGGTCGGCGCGAGGAAGGCGATGGTGAAGACGGTGATCCGGTCCTCCTTGAGCTGGATCGCGGTGCCATCGGGAGCGGTGCCCCACACGGCTTCCTTCGCCTCGTCGCACATCGCGGTGATATGGCCGTTGTTGCGGCTCTCGCCGTGGCTCACGGAGCCGTCGCTGTAGGTGCTCGCGGACGGATAGCCCCACTCCACGTCACTGGCGTCCTGCCTGTCGCCCTCGCTGTCGACGCTGCCGTAACGATCCATGAGGTCGTCCCAGTCGCTGTCCGACGGGTCGTACACGCTCGCGTACTCGCCCGACGAGTTCAGTTCGCTCGGGCGGAGCTGCGAGGTCGTCTTGCCGTCGGTCATCAGCACGAGGTACTTCACGACATCGTCTTCGAAATCCGCCGGCCGGTCCTTGTAGGCGTCGGCGACGATGTTGCGCTTGTTGAGTTCCTGGAACTCGTCACGCGACGAGGGATTGAGAAGCGCCACGCCGTACTTCATGCCGACATGCGTCGCCGTGCCGTCGTGCAGCTTGATGTTGGAGACGAAGTCCTCGATTTCGTTGTAGTCGTTCTCCGCCACGAGGATCGACGCGTCGTCCTGCGGGCACCATCCCCAGTTCATCCAGTTCCAGTCGACGCTCCAGCGCATGAAGTGCGGAAGCTGGTTGCCCGATCCGCGGGGGAGATCGCCATGATCGAAGTCGGCATCGGTGACCTCCTTGCAGGAGCTCCAGCTGTGCCAGCGGTTGCCGCCGAGAATCTCGAAGAGATCCGGCCCGGGGTTCACATGCCCGGCGTAGGGAATGATGTTGATCGTCGTCGAGGCGGTATTGGGCGACTGCACGCAGTTGAGACCGGCGGAATCGCACTCCACCTGAAGCACCGAACGCGAGAACTCCAGAACGGCGTCCTTCAGATCGTTGATCCGGTTGTTGGCGGTCAGGCTGGAGGGCGTGTTGCCCGAGGCGTCCCAGCGCATCGAGCCCGAGATGTCGAGAACGAGCGAGATCTCGACGTTCTGGATGTTCTCCTCGGCGCTCCCCGAGACCGGCGAGGACAGCACGTTCACGTCAAGCATGTGCATGAAGAAGGTGTTGACGTCGATATGGGTGTCCGCCGTGATCCTGCGCCCGACGAGGTCCACCCCTCCGAGAAGGTTCTCGTTGTTCGAGACGCTCACGTCGTCGGCATTGAGCCCGGCCTTGGTGAAGTAGTCCTTGACCACCAGCTCGGGGTCGAGCCTCTGGTCGAGGTCGGCGGCCGCGAGGATCGCGCTGTCGAGCGTGTTCTGCATGTGGACCCGCTTCGTCTCGAAGCGCATGATGTCCACGGCCATCCCGCCGATCATCACCATCAGCAGGAACAGGAAAAGCACGAAGACCGAGAAGGCGCCGGACTCGTCGGTGCCGAACCGGGCAAGGAGACCGCGCGGCGATACTCCCGACAGCAGCGAGGTCCGGGTCCCGGATGCGGTTTCGTCTGAAAAGCGGTTCTTCGGATTCGTCATGACAATTATACTCCCGGCTCAGGCCGAGCCCCCAATCGACACCTTTGTCTCCGCGATAGATGGCGAAAATTTGGCGCGCCCGCTCGGTCCCTGTTGTTTTTCGCGGTGAACCGGAGATGAACGGTCCCACGCGGCTGCATTGGGACCGTGCGGGAAACAAACCCGGTCCTCGCGGGGTGGTCGCGGCGGGCGCCATTTCCTAGGGTCGGACGGGCGCGATCGCGTCGGACCACCCGATTCGCGATGCCGCGAGAGGGAGAGAGCGATGACCGAGATGAGGCCGGCGACGGAGCCGGGGTTCCGCGATTCAGTCAATCTGATGTTCAACCGGGCGGTGGGGCTGATGGACCTTTCGCCGGGGCTGGAGGAGAAGATACGGGTGTGCAATGCGACCTATACCGTGCGCTTCGGTGTGCGGCTTCGCGGCTCCATCCACACCTTCACCGGATACCGCAGCGTCCATTCCG
>CAYTBD010000109.1:0-983 GCA_964435755.1 uncultured Rhodobacterales bacterium | reverse complement strand
TGGAGCCCGTGAAGGGCGGGATCCGCTACGCGCTGAGCGTGAACCAGGACGAGGTCGAGGCGCTGGCGGCGCTGATGACCTACAAGTGCGCGCTGGTCGAAACGCCGTTCGGCGGCTCGAAAGGCGGGCTGCGCATCGACCCGCGCGAGTACAACGAGCACGAACTCGAACAGATCACCCGCCGCTTCGCCTACGAGCTTGCCAAGCGCGACCTCATCGACCCCTCGCAGAACGTGCCCGCGCCCGACATGGGCACCTCCGAGCGCGAGATGGCCTGGATCGCCGACCAGTACCGGCGGATGAACACCACCGACATCAACGCCTCGGCCTGCGTCACCGGCAAGCCGATCCACGCCGGCGGCATCTCGGGCCGTATCGAGGCGACGGGGCGGGGGGTGCAGTACGCGTTGCGCGAATTCTTCCGGCACCCCGAGGACGTCCGCAAGGCCGGGCTCTCGGGCTCGCTGGACGGCAAGCGGATCGTCGTCCAGGGCCTGGGCAACGTCGGCTATCACGCGGCGAAGTTCCTGTCCGAGGAAGACGGCGCGAAGATCGTGGCCGTCATCGAGCGCGACGGCGCGCTGGTGGAGGAAGACGGCCTAGACGTCGAGGCGGTGCGCCGCTGGATCATCGGCCACGGCGGCGTGACCGGGTTTCCCGGCTGCGCCCATGTCGAGGACGGCAACCGCGTGCTCGAGGCCGACTGCCAGAGTAAACCCCGGGCTTTCGGCGGGCAAGCCCTGGCCCCAAAGCCCATAAGACAAGTGGGAAATTTTCCACCCGGCGTCCTCGCGGCGTGTGGCTCTCGCCTCGCACCTGGCACAACATGTTGAAATAAATTGTAATTAATACTTCCATTTTTTGGTTGCTCCCTGTTCAGATTCCCCTTGACACAGGTATGGATTTTACTCTACCACCTCGGTAGGCAAAATTACCTACGCATCGAGTAGGTAATTTAACCCACCTGGCAAGGGGTTTTTGAC
>CAYTBD010000108.1:0-7186 GCA_964435755.1 uncultured Rhodobacterales bacterium | reverse complement strand
CCTCGCGGCGTTCGTGCTCGAAATCGACGTCGATGTCGGGGGGCTCGTTCCGGGCCTCGGAGACGAAACGCTCGAAGACCATCGTGCCGATCTCGGGAGAGACGGAGGTGACTCCGAGGCAGTAGCAGACGACCGAGTTCGCGGCCGACCCGCGGCCCTGGCAGAGGATGCCGCGGGAGCGGGCGAACTGCACGACGTCCTGGACGGTGAGAAAGTAGGGTTCGTAGCGGAGCTTTCCGATGAGGGCCAGTTCGTGTTCGAGCAGGGTCCGCACCTTGTCGGGGGCGCCGGAGGGGTAGCGCCACGCGAGACCCTCTTCGGCGAGGCGTCGGAGGCGCTGGGCGGCGCTTTCGCCGGGAGCGACTTCCGAGGGGTATTCGTAGCGCAATTCGTCGAGGGAGAATGTGCACCGGGTCGCGATCTCTCCGGCCCGGTGGACGGCGTCCTCATAGCCCTGGAAGAGGCGCAGCATCTCGGCCTCAGAGCGGAGGCGGCGTTCGCCGTTCGTGAGCGCGGCGCGACCGAGATCGTCGACCCGGCGACCGGTGCGGATGGCTGTCAGGACGTCGGTGAGGCGGCGGCGGCGGCCGTGGTGCATGAGGGGCGAGGCGGAGGCTGCGATGGGGATGCCGAGGTCGCGTGCGGTTCGGGCGAGACGGGCGAAGCGGGCCGGGTCCTGCCCGTCGTAGCGGGGAACCATGAGAAGGTGGCACTGTCCGGGGAAGCGGCGTGCGAGGCGCTTCGCCTGCGGGGTCCAGTCGCGGAGGCCGGTGCGGGGCGGATGGAGGAGAAGCTCCATTCCCTCGCCCCGATCGAGCAGGTCTTCCATCCCGAGATCGCAGCTGCCTTTTCGAGAGCGGAGCCGGCCCTCGGAGATCAGTCGGCAGAGCCGTCCCCAGGCGGCGCGGTCATGGGGGAGAGCGGTCGCGGCGAAGCCGCAGCGGAGAACGATGCGGGCGCCGGGGATCAGCCGGGTGGCAGTGCGGATGTCGGCGGAGGGGGCCGGTTTGGGCGGAACAGTCTCGCATCCGGCGATGGGCTGGAGGGTGTCCTCGTCGAAGGAGGTGCCGGACTTCCGGCGGAGCGTGCCGCCGGGGTAGTCGTCGACCGGCCCTCGGGGACGCCAGTCGTTCGGGAGGACTGGACCGACGGGGCCGTCCGCCTCCGCCTCTTCGCGGAGCCGGACTTGCCGGGCGATCTCGCGGGCGTGGGTATGGGCGCGGACGATTCCGGCGACCGAGTTCTCGTCGGCGATGCAGAGGGCGGGGAGGCCGAGAAGGGCAGCCCGCTCGATATACTCCTCGGGATGGGAGCCGCCGGTGAGGAACGTGAAGTTCGAGGTGATGTCGAGTTCTGCGAACATGGGAATCGCGACTATATTCACGTTTTGTTCCCAAGTGGAGTCGCGACTGCGTGAGGAGATCAGCCCGTCTTGCGGAGCTTGAGCATCAGGTAGCGGTTGTTCGCCAGAAAGGCTTCGGACGTGCGCCTCTCTCCGCGAAGGCGTTCGTCGAGGCGCCGGCGCCGGCGGTCGCTGACCAGCGTCCTGAAGGCACGGATCAGGAGCCAGCGCGTCTTGGGGCGGCTGGCGGCGAGTTCGTCGTCGATTCGGGTGATCGCCTGACCGAAGACGCGGAAGAGCGCGGCCTCGAGATCGATCGAGGGGGCGACGGCTTCGGTGATGTCCTCGTCGCAGAGGACTTCGACGGGAAGTTCGGCGAGCGCGGACCGGAACCGGCGGATCGGGTGGCCTCCGCCGACGATGCGGACCTTGCCGCCGCCCCTGAAGCTCTCGGACCGGAAACAGTCGGCGATGAGGACGTGGCCGCCTTCGGTGAGGAGGCCGAGCGCCTTGGGCAGCGATTGGCCGAGGGGAATGTACTGGAAGCTTTCGGAAAAGAGGCAGAGATCGAACCGGTCCCCGCACCGGAAGTCCTCGAAAGTCGTCTCGTGCACTTTCGCGGCGGGCGCGTTCGCGCGGCAGTGCGCCGCGAGGAGGGCGGAGGGGACGACGATCTCGACCTCGTGGCCAAGCGCGATCAGCTTCCTCGCCGTTTCGCCCGCGCCGCCGCCGATGTCGAGGATGCGGAGCCCGGCACCGGGCAAGAGACCGAAGAGCATTTCGGTGTAGGCCGCCTGCGCGCGCCCGAGGTTCTCGGCCGAGACGTCGAGACCGGTCCAGAGCCCGTAGTGCAGGTTCTCGGCTCCGGTGAGCCACCGGATGAAGCCGAGGCCAACGTCGAGGCCGATGGCCTTGGTGTCGAGCGTATGTGACATGGGCGGGGTTTAGCGGCGGGCTCCGAGGGAGGCAATCGCCTCCGTACGGTCACGGGCGGGCATCACCCGAAGGCGCGAGGCGGTCGTGGAATTCCATCAGCACTCTCGCATAGACCTCGCGCTTGAACGGGACGATGAGGTCGAGCACGGCTTCCGGCTCGAGCCAGGTCCAGTGCGCGAATTCCGGGTGCTCGGTTTCGATGCGGATGTTTCCGTCGTCGCCATTGAAGCGCAGGAGGAACCATTTCTGCTCCTGTCCGCGGTACTTTCCCTTCCAGACCTTGCCGAGGAGATGCCCGGGTAGATCGTATCGAACCCAGTCGCCGGTTTCCGCCTCGACGGAGACAAGTTCTGGCGGAACGCCGGTTTCCTCCTGTAGCTCGCGAAGCGCGGCTTCCCGAGGTGTTTCGCCGGCGTCGATGCCGCCCTGCGGCATCTGCCATGCGCCGGGTGTGTCGATGCGTTCGCCCGCGAAGATGCGTCCGCCGCGGTTCACGAGCATCACGCCCACGCAGGGGCGGTAGGGAAGGGTGGTCATGTCGGGTCCGGTCACGAACGGGACGTTAAGGAAACCCCGCGAGAGCGCAAGACTTCAACTTTCGCGGAACGCTCGGTTGAAGTACACCGTCAACGGCTGCGTGAGGTAGGAGAGCGGGGTCCGGTCCTGGGTCCGCAGATATGTCTCTACAGGCATCCCCGGCAACAGCGCCAGCCCGGGAACCTCGGCCAGCGAGGCTTCATCGGGCAGGACAACCGCCTCATAGAACGTCCGACCCGTCGTCTCGTCGCGTGTCGCGTCGGGAGAGACGCGCAGAACGGTCCCCGTGATGGAGGGCGTCGTGCGCATGTTGAAGGTCGGGAAGGACAGATTGGCCTCCTGTCCCGGATAGACATCGTCGATGTCGATGGGGTCGATGCGGGCCGACACCTGAAGCGGCTGGTCGCCCGGGACGAGATACATCAGCGGCTCCGCCGCCTGAACGACCGACCGGACAGCCGCGACCTTGGACCCGAAGACCACCCCGTCGACCGGGGCCCGGATGTCGAGACGCGCCAACCGCTCGAGCAAGTCGAGCCGCCGCCGTTCCAGTTCGATCTCGTTGTAGCGGAGGTCGCGCAGCCGCGTGATCGCTTCTTCGCGGCGTGTGTCGGTGAGCCGCAGGCTCTCGATCTCGAGACCCGCGATCCGGTTGCGCGCCTCCGCGATGGCGGAGGTCAGCCGGCCGACCTCTCCTTCAAGGCCTGCCTGTTCGCGCTTGAGGGCCAGGAGGCGCTGGGCCTGCACGAGGCCGCGGTCGAAGAGCCCCTGAACGTCGGCCTGTTCCTGATCGGCGATTTCGAGCTGGCGGCGCTGAGCGGTGAGTTGCGCTTCCGTCCCCTCGATCTGGCGCTCGATCTGCGCCTGCTGCTCGGCGAGCTGGCGGCGCTCCTGTTCGATCGACGCGCGGCGAGCGAAGAAAAGGCGCTTCTGACCGTGGATCTGGTCGGCGACGTCTTCGTCTCCGATCTCGGTGAATTCCGGAGGTCCACCGAAGTCGGGCTCCTCGAGACCCTCCTGTTCGGCTTCGAGCCTTGCCTTCCGGGCGAAGATCTCGGCGAGTTGCTGCTCGACCAGCCCCAGCTCCGACCTGAGGAACGTCCCGTCGAGCCGGACCAGAATGGCGCCCGAGGCCACGGTATCGCCGTCCCGCGCGAGAATCTCGCCCACCACGCCGCCGTCGGGGTGCTGGATCACCTGGCGGTCGCTTTCGACCTGTACGGTCCCCGACGCCACGACGGCGCCCGCGATTTCGGTGCCGACGCTCCATGCGCCGAGGCCGCCGACGAGAAGGCCGACCGCCGTGAAACCTACAGCGAGCGGCATTCGCGCGCTCCAGTCCTTCCCGGTCATGACGCCTGTCCTTTTCCGACCACGCGCTGCACATCACCTGCGTTCTTCAGCATCTTGCGGATGATCTCGTCCCGGGGGCCATACGCCGTGACGCGCCCCCCGTCGAGGACCAGCAGCGTGTCGCAGGTCGAGATCGCCGTCGGCCGATGGGTCATTATGATGACGGCCCGGCCATCGGCCTTTGCTTCGGTCACCGCGGCGTTCAAGGCCTCGCTGCCTTCCGCGTCAAGCGCCGAGTTCGGCTCGTCGAGAACCAGAAGAACCGGGTCGCCGTAGAGCGCGCGCGCAAGAGCAAGCCGCTGCTTCTGACCGCCGGACAGGAGCACATCGGAGGCGCCGATCCTGGTGTCGTAGCCCTGCGGAAGCTTCAGGACGATGTCGTGGATGTGTGCCTTGCGTGCCGCTGCAACGACCTTTTCGGGATCGGGAGTGTCCGCCATATGTGCGATGTTCTCGGCGATCGTTCCGTCGAAGAAGTGGAGATCCTGCGGCAGGACGCCGATGTATCGTCCCAGTCGGTCGGCCCCGTATTGCGGCAGGGTCGCGCCGTCGAGGCGGACCTCTCCCGCCTGGGGGCGAAGCAGTCCGGTAACAACGCGGGCGAGGGTCGATTTTCCGGCCCCGCTGCGCCCGATGACGCCGAGGGCCTCGCTTTCCTTGAGCGAGAAAGTGATCTGGCTGAGGACCGGCGGGTCGCCGGGCTGCGGCGTGACCGTCACGCCTTTCACGTCGAGCCTCGGGCGCGGCGCCGGGAGTTCGGTGGGGGCGGTGGGCGCGGGTGTCTCGGCGAGCAGGGAGGCGAGATTGCGCCAGCCGGAGCGCGCCCGCTGGACAAGGCTCCATTGTGAGACGCCTGTCTCGATGGGGGCGAGCGCGCGTCCGAGCAGGATCGATGCGGCGATCATCGCGCCTGCCGTGATCTCCCCCTGCAGAACCAGCCACGCGCCGAGCGCGAGAAGCGCCGATTGCAGGAAGAAGCGGAAGGCGCGGGTGAACGAGGTGAAGGCGCCGGTCCAGTCGCCGGTGCGGGCGGCGCCCGCAAGGTACGCGTCCTGGATGGCTGACCAGCGTCGGGTCATCGCGGGACCCATGCTCTGCGCGGCGATGAGGCCGGCGCCGGATTCGGCGTTGCGGGCGAAGGTGAGAGCATCGAGCGAGAGGCGATGCGCCTCGGCGTTGCGGCTGACGGTCAGGCGCTGGTTGAGGAGGGCAATCACGATGAGCATGCCGCCGCCCGCCACCGCGAGCCAGCCGAGCCACGGATGGAAGAGGAAGATGGCGGCAAGAAAGGCGGCCGTCCATGGCACGTCGAACATCGCGAGCAACACCGGCGAGCCGAGGAAGGTGCGGACCGCCTCGAGATCGTGGAGCGCGGAGGTCCCGCTCTTGCCCGCCACCGCGCGGTCGAGGCCGGCGCGGAAGACGCGCGCGTTCAGGGTGGAATGGAATCTGGACGCGACGCGTCCCATGACCCTGCCGCGGGCGAATTCGAGCAGCCAGTAGAAGACGTAGAGCACCGCGACGAGACCGAAGAGGGCGACGAGCGTCTCTTCCGAGCGCGAGATGAGAACCCTGTCGTAGATCTGCAGCATGAACAGCGGCCCTGTCAGCATCAGAAGATTGCTGAAGACGCTGAAGAAGATCGCGGCCGCCACGAGACCGCGCACGCGCGCGCTGGAAAGGGAGAGACCGGCTGTCGTCATGGGCTGCCCGCGGGGCACCTCCGGAGTCACGTTTGGCATCACTACCACGATTTGTCCCGCGAGCATAATATCCGCCATTTACTGCGAATCCGCCCATGCCGGGACCGAACGGGTCGCGGATTGACATGCGTCATTCTGCGGTTTGCCCGCTCTGTCATTCTTCGGCGCGAGGAGGAGAGACATGAAACAGGACGACGATACGCGCCGGTCTGTGGCGGAAGGGGACGATCCGTGGGCCGGCGCCCGCGCCTTGATCGATGGCCTCGACGGCGGCGTCAACATCGCGCACGAGGCGGTCGACCGTCATGTGCGGACCGGCCACGGCGGCGAGACGGCGATCGTCTGGTTCGGGAAGGACGACACGCGTCGGGAATTCACCTACAGCGACCTTTCCGAGGCGTCGTCACGCTTTGCAAATGTCCTTCAGGCGCATGGGATCACGCGAGGCGACAGCGTCTTCGCGCTGATGGGCCGGGTGCCGGACCTCTACATCACGGCGCTCGGGACGCTCAAGGCTGGGTGTGTTTTCACGCCGCTGTTTTCCGCCTTCGGGCCGGAGCCGATCCAGACGCGGATGGAGATCGGGGCGGCGAACGTGCTGGTGACGACGGAGTCGCTCTACCGGCGCAAGATCGCGGCGTGGCGCGAGGCCATCCGATCGCTCAAGCTGGTGCTGATCGTGGGTGACGAGGCGCCGGAGGGATGCGTGGCGCTCGATCCGGCGATGGCCGAAGCCGCGCCGGAATTCGAGACGGCGCGCACGGGTCCCGACGACCCTGCGCTCATCCATTTCACATCCGGCACGACCGGCAAGCCCAAGGGCGCGGTCCATGTGCACAATGCCGTGCTCTACCACGCGTTCTCGGGGCGCGAGGCGCTGGGGCTGACGCCGGGCACGATCTATTGGTGCACGGCCGATCCCGGCTGGGTCACGGGGACGTCCTACGGCATCATCTCGCCGCTCGTGAACCGGGTGAAGATGTTGATCGACGAAGCCGAATTCGACCTCGACCGATGGTACGGGACGGTCGAGCGCGAGAGGGTGGAGGTCTGGTACTCCGCGCCCACCGCGATCCGCATGATGATGCGGAGCGGGGCCGAGGCGGCGAAGCCCTACGATTTCTCGTCGTTGAAGTTTCTCGCCAGCGTGGGCGAACCGCTGAACCCCGAAGCCGTCGTCTGGTCGGAGGAGGTGTTCGGCCAGCCGTTCCATGACAACTGGTGGCAGACCGAGACCGGCGGGATCATGATCGCCAATCGCCCCGGCATGACGGTCAAGCCCGGCTCGATGGGCAAGCCGATGCCGGGGATCGAG